>JASFUL010000297.1:0-6866 GCA_050050315.1 Gemmatimonadota bacterium | reverse complement strand
GAGGGGATCCGCTTCACCATCCTCGCCCCCCACCAGGCGGGCGCAGTGCGCCCGCCCGGAGGCGAGTGGAAGCAGGTCGACGAGGGCTCGCTCGACACGGGACGGGCCTACCGCGTCCCCCTCCCGTCCGGGAGGGACATCGTGGTCTTCTTCTACGACGGGGCCGCCAGCCGTGCGGTGGCCTTCGAGCACCTGTTGACCGACGGCGCGTCCTTCGCCGGCCGCCTGCTGGCGCCGCTGGCGGCGAGCGGGTCCGACGCGCCGCTCTCCCACATCGCCACCGACGGCGAGACGTATGGCCACCACCACCGGCACGGCGAGATGGCGCTGGCGTTCGCGCTGGACGCCATCGACGACGGCGACGACGCCGAGCTGGTCAACTACGGCCTCTACCTGCACCGCCACCCCCCGGAGTGGGAGGTCCGAATCGTCGAGGACACCTCGTGGAGCTGCGCCCACGGGGTGGGCCGGTGGCGGGAGGACTGCGGGTGCGCCATCGACCCGGGAAGGGGATGGTCCCAGGCGTGGCGGGGGCCGCTCCGGGACGCGCTCGACCTGCTGCGGGACGGGTTCGAGGCACCGTACGAGGAGGAGGCCCGGGCCTACTTCGACGACCCATGGGAGGCCCGGGACCGCTACATCGAGGTGCTCGTCGACCGCTCCGACGACAGCCTGGACCGCTTCCTGGGGGGGCTGGCCCGCGGACCTGTCCTCGGAGAGGACCGGACCCGGGCGCTGAGGCTCCTGGAGCTCCAGCGCCACCTGGTGCTCATGTACACCAGCTGCGGTTGGTTCTTCGACGACATTGGGGGAATCGAGACGGTCCAGGTCCTCCGGTACGCGGGGAGGGTCCTGCACGTGGCCCGGGAGCTCTTCGAGAACGGCTGGGTGGACGACCTCGAGGAGCGCTTTCTCGAGCGGCTCGAGGACGCGAAGAGCAACGACCTCGCCCGGGGGAACGGCAGGGACATCTACCGTCGCGCGGTCGGACCGGCCCGCGTGGACCTCCGGAAGGCTGCCGCCCACTACGCCGTCAGCTCGATCTTCGAGGAGCACGGCGACGAGGAGCGCATCTACTGCTACGACTACCGCCGGGAGGACCTCCGGGAGCGGGAGGTCGGACGCGCCAAGCTCAGCGTCGGCCGCGTGGTCGTGACCTCTCGGATCACCCGGCACAGCGAGCACCTCACCTTCGCGGTCCTCCAACGCGGGAACCACGACCTGGCCGGGGGCGTGCGTCCCTACGCGGACCGGCGACGCTGGGAGGCCCTGGTCGAGACCCTCGAGACCCCCTTCCTCCGCAACGACCTCACGGCCGTCATCCGCGTGCTGGATCGGGAGTTCCAGGCCAGCCTGTACTCGCTCCGCTCGCTCTTCAGGGACGCCCAGCTCCGGATCGTCGACTCGCTCCTCGAGTCGAGCGTGGAGGAGGCCGAGACCACCCTGGCCTCCCTGTACGAGGAGCGGAGCCCCCTCCTGCGCTTCCTGGCCGACCTCGGCGTGCCCGCTCCCGCGCCGTTCGCGGTGGCGGCCGAGCACGTGCTGAACCACCGGCTGGCGCGCCTCCTCACCCTGGACCCGCCCGACCTGCCCGCCGTCCGGGCGCTCATCGAGACGGCCCGTGCCTCGGCCGTGCCCCTCGCGGAGGAGGAGGCGGCCTTCGCCGCCCAGGACACGCTCGAGCGCATGGTGGCCGTGCTCCACGGCATCGACGAGGAGGTGCGGACCATGGTCGAGGTCCGGGAGCTGGTCGAGCTCCTGCAGGGAGCGGGCATCACCCTGGACCTGTGGCGGGTGCAGAACGCGTTCTGGCAGCTCCTCCAGGAGGTCGGCCCGCTCCCCGCCGAGCCCGGGAGGGACCGGGCGCGGTGGCGCGAGGAGCTGGAGGCGCTGGCGGAGACGCTGCGCATGGCGGTGCAGGTGGAGTGACGGCCGGGGCGGTCGACCCGACCGCCCCGGCCTCAGGAATCCACCCGCCCCTCCCCGCTCGTCAGCTCCGCCACCCGGCCTTCCAGCTCGCCCACCCGCTCCTCGGGCACCTCGACGGCGTACCTCACCTCCGCGCCGTACTCCTCCTCCGTCACCACCGCCTCGACCTCGTCCAGGAGCCGCTGCAGCCCGTCGACCCAGGGGTAGCCGACCGTCACGCGGACGGGCACCCGTGGCACCTTCTCCTCGGTGGGAAGGGTCTCGAGGGCGAGGGTCACGCCACCCGAATAGGCGCGGCTGAGTCCGCCGGTGCCGAGCTTGGTCCCCCCGTACCAGCGTGAGCACACCGCCACGATGTCCCCGACCCCACCGTGGAGCAGGGCGGTCAGCATGGGGCGCCCCGCGGTGCCGTGGGGCTCGCCGGCGTCGCTCATGCCCACCGAGGAGGTGCTCCCGGGCGGACCGGCCACGAATGCCCAGCAGTGGTGGGTCGCGTCCGGATGCTCCCGCCGTACGCGCTCCACGAACGCGTGGGCCGCGTCGGCGTCCGGCGCCCACGCCAGGCTGGTGACGAAGCGGCTCCGGCGGATGACCTCCTGGACGCGGTGGACCCGCGCCGGAATCGGATACCGGGTCACCGGACCGGGACCCTCCCCACGGACCGCGTGCGGAAAACTCCCACGCGAGGCATGGGGTCGGTCCCGACGGTCCCCGGAGCGGCGTGGGGCGACATTTCGTGACGCGTGGCACGAACACGCCTGGACGTGATATCCGTTCCCGAAGGTGGGGGATTCGACATTGATCAAGCTCAACGAGGGTCACTGGGACCGCGGGACCCGGCTGGTCCTGGGCGTGCTGCTCGGCACCCTGGTCCTGACCGGGGCCGTCGGCTCCGTGCTGGGCGACCTGGCGACGGTGCTGGCGGTGATCCTCTTCGCGACGACGGCTCTGGGCTTCTGCCCGCTCTACGCCCTGCTGGGCATCGACACCCGGCGGGACGACCGCACGAGCGCCCGCGTGGCCCACGCCGGAGGCCGGGGCGCCGAGCGCTAGGTCCTCGGCCGCGACCCGCTTCCCGGTCCGGCGCCCCCGGGAGTCCGCTTCCGGGGGCGCCGGTGCGTCCGCCCCTCCGTCAGCCCCCGCTGGCCGCCGCCATGCGGTCCAGGAACCGGCGCTGCTCCGCCGTGAGGCTCCGGGCCCCCCCCTTCCGGGCCTTCTCCATGAGATCCCGGACCTCCTCCCGGTTCAGCTCGTGCAGGCCCTCCACGTCGATCTTCTCCCACCGCTTCATCGCCGAGCGATCCCCGGTCAGCCCGCCGGAGGGCGACTGGCTCAGCTTCCGCTGGAAGTCGCGCCGGGCCGAGCCGCGGCGCCATTCCCGCCACTTGATGAAGCCGTAGCCGAAGGCCAGGCCGCCGATGTGGGCGAAGTGGGCAACCCCGGAGCGGCTGCCCGTGAGCCCCGACCAGAGGCTCGCGCCGACGAGGATGGTCGCCAGCAGCCAGGCCTCGACGGGCAGGATCCCCCAGATGTAGATCCGCTCCCGGGGCCAGAACAGCGCGAAGCCCAGCAGCACCCCGTACACCGCCCCCGAAGCGCCGACGATGGGGTTGGAGCGGGCGAAGAAGAAACTGAAGACGGCGCCGCCCAGCCCGGAGAGGAAGTAAAGCCAGAGGAAGTCCTTGCCCCCGAGCCGCTGCTCGAGCCTCGGCCCGAAGAAGAACAGGCCGATCATGTTGAAGAAGATGTGCCCGAGCCCGGCGTGGAGGAACATGTACGTCACGACCGTCCACGGCTTGAAGAACAGGTCGGGCCGGTACACACCCTCGGCCGGATACGGACGCATCGGGTAGAAGACGAGGTCGTTGACCAGGCGGGGGTCCAGCACCTGCGTGGCGAAGAACATCACCACGTTGGCGATGAGCAGCCGCTTGACCCAGGGTGTCAGGGCATACATGCGCTTCCCTTCCTCACGTCGTCGTGGCGGCCCGGCTCACGGCCGCTCCCGTCGCGCGGCGCCCGCCTCTCCACCTTCGTCCGCGACCGCCTCCGTGGCCGGTGGGCTCCAGAAGGCCGGGTTGTCCGGCGTCTGGCCGGCCAGCTCTTCAGAGTACAACGCCGCGTTGAAGAGGATCCGGAACGTCCCGACGGGCTGACCCCTCCACTGGGGGCGCATGCCCAGCAGCACCACCCGGCCCCGGCCGTGCTCGACGTCGAGCGCCGCGGCGTACCCCCGCAGGTGCTCCTCGCCGAGCAGGTACCCCGACAGGAGGGGCGAGCCCTCGCCGGGGTACTTCGCGAGGACCCGGCCGGCGAACCCCTCCTCCACGGTGAAGACGGGGCTCCGGCCCACCATGACCGGGGCGCGCTCCGGCATGCCGCTCATGACCGGGTGCGACGGGTCGACGAGGAGCTCGAGGATCGACCCGCTCAGGGAGAACTCGTCGCCGTCGAGATCCCGGACCACGTCCCGCACCGGCAGGTGCAGGCGGTCGATGGCGAAGCCGCTCGACCCGTTGATCGTCACGAGCGTCCCCCCCTCCCGCACGAACGCGTCCAGGGCCCGTACGCCCGTGTCGCCGATGCCGCCGGCCCACCGCGGCGGGACGACCCCCTCGTCGTAGCCGTCGAGGATCTGGCCCGCCCGCATGTCCGCGAGGATCACGACGTCGTAGCGCTCCCGGAGGTTTCCGGCGCGCACGTCGGCGTTGCGCAGGCGGGTGAAGTCGAAGCCGTAGGACTCGAGCAGCCACCGCGTCCACCCCTCGTCGATGGACGGGGCCCACGGGCCGTAGAGGCCGACCCGGGGACGCCGCAGGCGGAGCCCGTCGTCACCGCCCCCTCGCGCCTGCAGGGCGAGCTCCCGGACCATCCGCTCCCGGGCGCCCCCGTCGAGACCGCCGATCACGTAGCGCCCGGACGACCCCGCCCGGCCGTCCTCGCCGGCGGCGGAGCCCGGGACGAAACGGACCGACGCGCCCGCGTCCCACGCCCGGTTCAGCGCCCGGAAGACGTTGTTCTGGGCCGGGTCGAGATGGAGCGCACCCCCGCCGCCCCGGACGCGTCCCTCCGGGGGAACGATGGCGCGAGCCACGGGGTCGGTGTCGAAGCCCACGTCGGGCGGGCTGTCGAAGCGGGCCGCGTCGCCCTCCGCGTCCCACGGCAGCGGCTCGGCCTCCAGGGGCTCCATCGCGTCGCGGTCGGCACCCAGGGGGGTCCGTACCTCCACGACCCGCACGCCCATCTGGTACGGGAGCGTCCACCCCGCCACGTCGTACGGCTGGTCCGGGGGGCCCTCCGGGTACTGTCGCAGGTCCGGGTACGACTGCACCTCGAAGAGCTGCCCCGCGAAGTTGGCGAAGGGCTGGTCCATGGGGACGACCCAGGTGCCTTCCAGATGGGTCACGCCGTCGATCGTGACGGGGCGGGTCAGCCGGTGCACCTCGATGCCGTTGAAAGCCAACCGGCGGAGCATCTCGACCGCCGCCACGGGGTCCTCCTGGTCCTGCGGGACGAACCAGGCGTACGGCGGGCCGGCCCGGTACCCCGCGATGACGTCCCGGCCGGCCTGGTAGCGGTTGTACAGCAGGTCGTCCTTGTACTTGGCCGCGAAGTCGAGCACCGAGAAGGACGCGGTGAGCATGTAGTCCACCGCGTCGCCGATGCGCCACCAGCCCCCCTCCCAGGGCGACGGGTAGAGGGACTCGGGGCGGAGGTCCCGCTCGTCCCGGGGGAAGTCGCCCGTGGTGTAGAAGTGGGGCGTGGCGTAGCGGTACAGCGCGGTCTCCGTGAGGAACGACGCCACGTTGTGGAAGTTGTTGGCGTGGTCCATGAAGCCCGGGTACCAGTTGTCGAAGCCGGTCCCCATGTGGGTCGCGCCCTTCTGGCCGCGCTCCTCCAGGGCGGCCGCCATGGCCATCCCGACGAGGTTGACCGTGCGCCACATGAGCGGGTGGACCCGTGGCGACACGGGCTCGGCGAAGGGCGGGATCCAGATCCGCGTCGGGAAGGGCGCCGTCTGGTGGTGGTTGTACAGCACCTGGGGCTCCCACTCCCGCGCCACCCGGGTCGCCACCCGCGACTCGATCATGTTGATCATGTAGCCGTCGCGGTTGTTGTCGTGGCCGATGTACTTCTGGTACAGCCGGGGCATGGGCGCGACCTCGTAGGGCGTGCCCAGGTTCGAGCGATACCACTCGGCGACCATCGTCTGGCCGTCGGGATTGATGGACGGCCAGAGCAGGAGGATCACGTTCTCCAGCATGGCCTCCCGCTCGGGGTCGCCGTCCGCGGTCACCAGCTCGTACGCCAGCTGGATCGTGTGCTGGGCGTGGGCCACCTCGCTGGCGTGGAGTCCGCCGTCGATCCAGACGATCGCCCGGCCCTCCCGGGCCAGCGCACGCGCCTCGTCGTCGGTGAGTCCTTCGGGGTGGGCGAGGCGCTGCGCGATCTCCCGGTGGCGGTCGAGGTTGCGGAGGTTTTCCGCCGAGCTGACGAGGGCGATGACCATGGGTCGGCCGAAGGACGTCCGGCCGACGGGGACCAGGCGGAGCCGGTCCGACGCTTCGTCGAGCCGCTGGAAGTACTCCAGCGATTCTTCGAAGGTGGCCAGCTCGAAGTCGGCGCCCACGTCGTGCCCCAGCACGGACCTGGGCGTCGGAACGGCGCCCTGCGCGAGAAGGGGTCCCGCCGCGAGGAGGACGAGCCCGGCGGTCGACGCCAGGACACGGATGCTCGAGCTCATGATGCGACCTCGTATTCTGGCCCCGCTCCCGACCGGGGCGGGGGGGATTCCGGAGGACGGTGGGGCAATCTCACGGCGCGGTCCGGCGCGGCGCAACCGCCCGGGCACGGCTACCCGGCGAGCCTCCGCACCGTCGCCGCCGCGGCTCCCACCACGTCGGCCATGAAGTCGTAGTCGAGGGTGTCGGACCGGT
>JASFUL010000296.1:0-6876 GCA_050050315.1 Gemmatimonadota bacterium | reverse complement strand
GCTCGGCTGGGCGATCCTGGGAGGGGGCGGCGCGGTCGCCGCCGTCGGCTGGATCGACGACCACGGCCACGTCTCCCCCGGGCTGCGGCTGACCGTCCACGCCGCCGCCGCCGGGTGGGCCCTCTACTGGCTCGGAGGCGTTCCGTCCGTGGCGCTCGGCTCCCTGGAGTTGCCGCTGGGGGCCTGGGGGGTCCTCCCGGGAGCCCTCGTGATCGTCGCGGTGACGAACTTCTACAACTTCATGGACGGGATCGACGGGATCGCGGCCTCCGGGGCCGTCGTCGCGTGCCTGGCGATCCTCGTCCTCGCCCCGGGCTGGACGGCGCGCCCGGCCCTGCCGGCGCTGCTGGCCGGTGCCGCCCTCGGCTTCCTTGCGTGGAACTGGGAGCCCGCGAAGATCTTCATGGGGGACGTGGGAAGCGGCTTCCTCGGCTTCGCCCTGGGCGTGATGGCCTTCCACTCCGCCGCCGCCGACGGGCTGCCCCTCGTGGTCACCCTGGGCTTCCTCGCGGTCTTCCTCCTGGATCCCACGGTCACCCTCCTCCGCCGCGTGCTCGGCCGCGAGCGGTGGTGGACGGCCCATCGCAAGCATGGCTACCAGCGGGCGGTGCGGGCGGGGCTGAGCCACCGGGCCGTGACGACGACGGTGGGCGCGTTGGACGCGGCCTTCGGTCTGGCGCTCTACGCCGGCGTCGAGCGGGGGAGGCTGCTGGAGGCCGGGCTCCTGGTGCTGGCCGTGTTCGGCGGGCTCTACTACGCCCTGGAGAGGGCTTCGCCCATGGCGGTCGGCGACGATCCGTGAGCGACTCCGCCGGGTCCGCCGGGGGACTCCCGAGGGGCCTGCCGGGCGCCGGCCCCAGGATTGCACTCGGCCACGGGCGAGAGCACCTTTCTGGCGTTCCGCGACCCTCCCTCATCCGGCTGCCGACGTGCGGATCATGAAGAAGCCGTGGTCTTCACCCACCCTCCAGGTGGTGCTCGTCCTGTCCGTCCTGGCTTCCTGGTCACCCTCCCCCGTCTCGGCGCAGGAGCCGACCGCGGGCCAGGCGCGCCAGCGCGTGGGCCTGCAGACGAGCGAGGAGGAGATCCTCCGGCGGCTCCGGGAGTCCGGGATGAGCCGGGAGGAGATGCGGCGCCAGCTGCGGTTGAGAGGGATGAATCCGGCCCTCGCCGACCCGTACTACGACCGGCTGGAGGGTGGGGACCCGGCCATCCCGACGCCGAGCGACGCGTTCCTCGACGCGCTGGTGGAGATGGGGCTCGTGGGGGACACGCTCCCCGCCGCGCTCCCCGGAGACTCCCTTCTCGGGCGCCCGGACTCCCTCCTGGCCGACTCCCTCTCGGCCGAAGGCACGCCGATCTTCGGGAAGGCCGTGTTCGCGCGTCGCACGGACCAGTTCGTACCCATCGCCACGGGGCCGGTCTCCCCCGACTACCGCCTGGGCCCCGGCGACGAGGTCGTCCTGATCCTGACGGGGGACGTCGAGCGGGCGTACTCGCTCCAGGTGTCCCGCGAAGGGAGCCTCGTCATCCCGGACGTCGGTCGGGTGATCGTCAACGGTCTCACGCTGGCCGACCTCGAAGACCGCCTCTACGAACGTCTGGGCCGGGTGTACAGCGGGGTGCGCAGGGGGGCCGACGCCACCACCCAGTTCCAGGTGTCGATGGGCCGGCTGAGGGTGAACCGGGTGTTCGTCATCGGCGAGGTGGAGTTTCCGGGCTCGTACGAGGTACCGGCCGTCGCCGACGTGCTGGCCGCCCTCTACCAGGCCGGCGGACCGGGCGAGGAGGGGTCCTTCCGGGAGATCGCGGTCCGGAGGGGGAGCGTGGTCGCCGCACGGGTGGACCTCTACGACTACCTCCTCCGGGGCTTCACCGAGGACCAGATCCGGATGGAGCAGGGAGACGTCGTCTTCGTCCCCCTGGCGGGGACACGGGTGAAGGTGGCGGGCGCGGTCCCCAGGGAGGCGATCTTCGAGGTGCTGGACGGAGAGGGCGTCGTCGACGTGCTCGGCTTCGCGGGCGGGCCGAGGCCCGACGCCGACGTCGAGAGGATCCGGGTGTCGAGGACCCTTCCTCCGGGCCAGCGGACGCCCGAGCGGTCGCGGGTGCTCATGGACGTCGACGTCCCGGAGCTCCTGGCCACGGGGTCGGACTTCCCCCTCTCCGACGGCGACTCGATCTGGGTCCCGTTCCTCGAGGCGGAGCAGCGCGACATGATCACCCTGGAGGGACCCGTCTTCCGCCCCGGGGACTTCGAGCTCGAGCCGGGCATGACGCTCCGTCAGGCCATCCGTCGGGCCGGGGGCCTGCGGCCCGAGGCGTTCCAGCCCGTCGCACACGTCCGCCGTCTGAACGCGGCCGACAGCACCCGGTCCCTGATCCGCGTGTCGCTGGCCCCGGAGGGCGCCGGGGGGGCGGTGGAGGACATCGAGCTCCGGGACCAGGACGAGGTCCGGATCTTCGCGATGCCCCGTCTCAGGACTCCCCAGACCGTGCGGATCCAGGGAGAGGTCAAGGAGCCGGGCGTCTACGACCTGATGGAGGGGATGACGGTCGAGGACCTGGTCCTCCAGGCCGGCGGATACACCGAGCGGGCCCAGCCCGTCCAGGTCGAGGTCTCCCGCATGCGTCCGGGGGTGCAGCGGGACAGCGTGCTCTCGACCCGACACATCGTGACCATGGAGGGTCGCGTCCCCTGGGATCCCCGGGGCGCCTTCTCGAACCCCCTCCCCCGGGACGTCGACAGCGGCGCTCCGCTGGCCTCCGACTTCCGCCTCGTCGAGGGAGACCAGGTGTTCGTCCGCCCCCTCCCGGGCTACGTAGAGCCCGGCGCCGTGGAGATCGAGGGGGAGGTGGAGACACCGGGCTACTACGCGTTCAACCGGCGCGAGGAGCGGCTCTCGTCGTTCGTGGAGCGCGCCGGCGGGCTGACCACCGACGCGTATCCCCGCGGGGCCCGCCTGGTCCGGGACTCCGCGCTCGTGACCGTGAACCTCCTGGAGGCGCTGGAGGAGCCGGGCACCGACGCCGACCCGATCCTGCGTCCGGGCGACGTCCTCGAGGTCCCGCTCTACGAGAGCACCGTCCTCGTCACCGGGGCCGTCGCCTTCGAGTCCCGGGTGACCTACCGGGCGGGGATGGACCTGGGCGACTTCCTGGAGCAGGCCGGCGGCACCCTCGAGAACGCCGACGAGTCGCGCATCAGCGTGGAGTACCCCAACGGCGAGCGGGCGACCAAGCGGAGGAAGCTCCTCTTCTTCTCCAGCGATCCGGAGGTGGAGCCCGGTTCGACGGTCTCCGTGCCCTTCGAGCTTCCGGGCGCCGGGACGGACTGGACGGCGATCATCACCACCGCGCTCTCGATCGCGTCGTCCACCGCCACCCTGCTCCTGGCGATCAACCGGCTGTGAGCGGCGACGCGCCACCGGGCGGGCCGCGGGACGGACGTTGACGCTGGGCCGATCCCTCCGGACGGTCCGGCACCTCCGGACGGAGCAGATCTCCGCGCGGGCCCGGCTGACGCTGAGACGCAGGTGGCGCGCGCTGCGGGCGTCCCGGTACGCGGCGCGCCTGCGCGCCGGACCGTGGCCGGTCAGGGCGTCGAATCCGCCGGAGCCCGTCCTCCCCGGTCCCCGCGGAACGGCGGAGTGGCGTGGGGAGGCCGAAGGTGGCGAACTGGCGCTCAGGCTCCGGGGCGAGTCGAGGACCTTCCGCCTCCCCCTGGACTGGTCCCCGCCGGACCTCTCTCCCCTCCGCGCCTTCCACCTCCACTACATGGACTGGGTGCGGACGCTGCCCACCGACGTCGGGTTGGCCCTCGTCGGCCACTGGATCGAGGGCAATCCCCCCTACCGCCCCGGGTACTGGAAGGCCGCCTGGGCCTCGTACTGCGTCTCGACGCGCGTCGTGGCGTGGATGCAGTGGCTCGTCGAGCGCGACCTCGACGGCCCGCGGGCCGCGGGAGTCGTCGACTCCCTCGTCGAGCAGCTCCGCTTCCTCGAGGACCACCTCGAGCTGGACGTGTCCGGGAACCACGTCATCCGCAACGTCCGGGCGCTCCTGTGGGGAGGCGCGTTCTTCGAGGGTGCCGACGCGGACCGCTGGAGGCGGGTGGGCGAGGACCTGCTGGAGCGGGAGATCGACCGCCAGATCCTGCCCGACGGGACGCACTACGAGCGCTCACCCTACTACCACGCCGAGGTGTTCGGCGATCTGCTCGAGTGTCACCGCGTCACGGCAGACGGGGCCCTGCGCGACCGGATGGGAGCCCGCCTCGACGACATGGCCTCCGCGCTGGTCTGGCTGACCGGGCCCGACGGCAGGCTGGCGCTCTTCAAGGACGGCGGCGAGCGGGGCGCGCTGGACCCCCGGGAGCTCTGGGGGCTGTGGCGGGACGCTCCACCGGGAGGGGAGGGGGAGGCGGTGGAGGGAGCGCGGGGGGAAGGGCGGCGGCCCGGGGTCGGGAGCGAGGGAAACGGACCGGCTCGGGGGGGCGGGCTGCCCGACGCGGGGTACCACGGGGTCCGGACCCCCGGGTTGGGGCTGACCCTCTTCGCCGGTCCGGTCGGCGCCCCCGACCAGCCGGGTCACGGGCACGCCGACATCTTCAGCTTCGAGCTCGCCGTCGGAGGCGTGCTCTTCTGCGTCGACACGGGCACGGCCACCTACGACGCCGGTCCGCTCCGGGACCGCTGCCGGAGCACGAGGGCGCACAACACGGTGACGATCGACGGACGGGACCAGGCCGAGCTCTGGGCCGCCTTCCGGGTGGGAAGGCGGTTCGCACCCGAGGTGGAGGCCGTCCGATACGGCGAAGGGCGGTTCGAGCTCCGTGGCTCGTTCGACGGATGGGCGGCCCTCGTGGGAGACGGGCTGGTGCACCGGCGCGAGGTGCGTTGGGAGGCCTCGGAGCGCGTCGTGGGGATCCGGGACTCCGTCACCGGGAGGGGGGACCACGTCGTCGAAGCGTCGATCCACCTCCACCCGGACGTCCGGGTGCGCCGGATCGGTGCCGACGCCGTGACTCTCGAGCGCGGCGGCCGCAGGGTGGAGGTGCGCTGCAGCCACGCCCTGGGAGTGGAGGCCGCCCGTTACTTCCCGGCGGTCGGGGTGGCCGTCCCGAACGAGGTGCTGCGGGTGAAGGTGGATGCGGTGCCGTGCACCGTCGAGACCCGGCTGGCGTACGGGGCGCGGCGATGACGGCGCTTGGGTGGGCAGGATCCGGAAGGTGAGGGTCCTGCTGACGGGCGCCACCGGGTGCGTGGGCCGGGCCTTCCTGCGGCGCTTCCGGGACGCCCCGGGGCTCGAGATCGTCGCCACCGCGAGGGGAGAGCGACGGGGCGCCCCTCCGGGCGCGTCCGCCTGGCTTCCCTCGGCCCTGGAGGAGCTGCCGGGGCGCCTGGGTCGGCTCGGCCCGATCGACGCGTGCGTCCACGCCGCCGCCGTCGTCCACCGGCCCGACGCGCCGGAGGAGTGGGTCCGGCGGGTCAACGTCGAACAGACCGTCGCCCTGGCCCGGGAGCTTGCCGGGAGCCACCCGGGGGCGCGCTTCGTGTTCGTCTCCTCCATCGCGGCGGAGGAGCCCCGACGCTCGGCCTACGCGCGCTCCAAGGCCGAGGCCGAGGGGGCCCTCGGGCGGATCGCGGAGGGAGGGGGGCTGGAGGTGGTCACGCTCCGCCTGACCACGGTCTACGGTCCCGACGACCGGGGCAACATCGGGTCGCTCGCCCGGGCCGTCCGCCGGGGCATCTACGTGCGCACCGTCCCGGCCGAGGTCCGGAAGAGCCTCGTGTGGTCCAGGGCCGTCGCCGCGTGCGTCGGGGTCGCCCTCGACCGGGCCGGTGGGTGCTCGACGCCGGCCGTGATCGCCGATCCACGCCCGTACTCCCTCGGCGAGATCGAAGACGCCCTGGCGGAGGCCCTCGCGGTCCGTTCCCCCCGGCGCCTCCCGGCCCCCCTCCCCCGGGTGCTGGGCGCGGCCGGGAGCTCGGTGCGACGACTGACCGGATGGCGGCCCCCCTACACGCTGGACACGCTCCGCACGCTCGGCCGGGACGTCGTGGCGACCCCTCCCGACGAGGGGCCCTTCGCGGAGGCCGTGGAGGACGCCCTGGCCGGGACGTCGCTGGTCGAGCGCTTCCGCCGGTCGTACGGCCCGGCGGCGGCGTCGGAGGCCGGATGAGGATCGGGATCCTCTCGCACTACGCCCGTCCGGAGCCGGCGGCGCCTGCGATCCGGATCGAGGAGTTCTCGACCGTGTGGGCCGGCATGGGGCACGAGGTGCTCGTCCTCACGTCCCTGCCGAGCCACCCCACCGGCGAGATCTACCCGGCGTACCGGGGTCGCTGGCTCGTCCGCGAGGCCAACGACTTCGGCACGGCCATCCGCGTGCGGCACCACACCCGACGGACCATGGGGACGCTCCGGACGGCCCTGAGCCAGCTCTCGCTGCCGGCCATGGCCACGGCGGTCGCGGCCTTCGGAGGCGTTCCCCGGCCCGACGTCTGGATCGCCACGTCGCCCCCGCTCTTCATCGGGCTCGGCGGCGTGGCGCTCAAGTCGATCCACAGGGTGCCCCTCGTCTTCGAGGTGCGCGACCTGTGGCCGGACTACTTCCACGACCTCGGGATCCTCCGGGACGGCGCGTTGCTGGGCTTCTTCTACCGGCTCGAGCGGAGGTTCTACCGAGCGGCGGACCTGGTGGTGACGCTCACGGACTCGGCGGTCTCGGACGTCGTGCGGAAGGGTGTGGATCCGGGGAAGGTGCGGAGCGTCCCCAGCGGTGCCGTCGTGGCGGAGGCGTCTCCCCCGTCCGGGCCCGAACGTCGAGCGTCACGGCGGCGTTGGGGCGTTCCGGACTCCGCCTTCGTGGTG
>JASFUL010000295.1:0-6884 GCA_050050315.1 Gemmatimonadota bacterium | reverse complement strand
AGGGTGTCGAGGGTCACGCACAGACGCTCGGCCTGTTGCCGCATGATCGCCGTCCGACGCGGATCGGCGGTCGGAGCGGTCTCCATCTCGACGGCGCAGGTGATCCGCTCGAACCCCGGACGCACGTCGTCGGCGAGGGCGAGGCACCCGCGCACGTCCACGTGGCCGACGACGTCGACCTGGACGCGCCGCAGCCCGATCCCCAGGCGGTCGGCGAGCATCCGGAGGGTGCTGTCCAGGCAGGCCGCGAGCGCCGCGCAGAGCAGGTGGCCCGGGTTGGGCAGGTCGTCGTACCCGCCGACCTTCGCGTCCAGGCCGAAGTCCCACGGGGTCCCGTCGACGCCGATCGGCTCCACCCGGCCGTGGAGGGGATCGGTGGACGGGCCCGCGAGGCTGCGCACGCGCTTCACCGCGATGGCCTCGGCCGGGTGGTCCGGGTAGCGGTCCCGGAGCGGGGCCTGCCGCGTGGCGACGATCGATCGGTGCTCGATGGACATGGTGCCTCCCTCGGACGGGTTCCGGAGACGAGCGCAATCATAATGAGGACGGTCGTGCGGACTACATCTTAGTACGACCGTTCGTACCATCTTGTCAAGAGCGCCGTTCTGGCACACTCTTTCTACGGGAGTCGGACACGCGGTCCGGCGCACCTTCGAAGAGGCGCCGAAGGAAGGGAGAGGCGCCGAAGAGAGGCACGGAGGCGGAACCTTGTCACGACGAGTGCGATCGGACGGAGAGCGGTCCCGTCAGGCCATCGTGGAGGCCGCCGCGCGCCTGGCGACGGTCGAGGGCCTCGAGGGCCTGTCCATCTCGGGGGTCGCCGCGGCCACCGGGATGAGCAAGAGCGGGGTCTTCGGGCTCTTCGGCTCGAAGCTCGAGCTCCAGCTCGCCGCCGTCGACGAGGCCAGGAGGGTCTTCGTCGACGAGGTGGTGAGGCCCGCGTCGCGGCATCCCGAGGGGAGGGAGCGTCTCGAGGCCCTGTGCGAAGGGTTCCTCGAATACGTGGAGCGCCGCGTCTTTCCCGGCGGCTGCTTCTTCGCGTCCGTGGCCGCCGAGGTCGGGGCCCGAGCGGGGCCTCTCAAGGACCGCATTCGCGGCGAGCAGAAGCGGTGGGTGGGCCTTCTCGTGGAGAACGCGACCCGGGCCCGCGAGGCCGGAGACCTTCCGACGGACGTCCAGCCGGGACAGATCGCCCTGGAGCTGAGCGCCCTGCTCACGGGCGCCGACGTGGCGTTCCTCCTCCACGAGGATCCCGCCATCATCGACGGGGTGCGCCGGGCGATCCACGCCCGGCTCGGAAGCTGAGGAGCTCCCCCTTCCGGGCGCCCAGGACCCGGGGATCGTCTCCACCACCACCTTGCGCCCCCGGGACGGGTCGCCCGAACGTTCGGACGGGCAGGAATCGCCCACGCGGGAGGCGAGGTGGCGAGGGAGGAGCGGGAAGGACGTCGGAGGGGCGCCAGGGTGCGGTCCTCCACGGGGCGCTCGCCCGACGAGATCGCGCGGACCGTTCTCGCGAGGGCCGAAGGACCGGGGAGGCTGCTGGAGGACGGCGAGGACGCCGGCCCGGCCGAGCGCCTGATGGACCTCCACGAGGACCTCGACGGGCTCCGGCTGAACGATCCGGCGTTCGGCTCGTGGATGCCCCGCGCCGTCCTGCGCGCCGTGGGAGCCTTCTCGGCCCTCTTCGTGGCGATCGGCATCGTCGCCGCGACCGTGTCGGGCGCGAGCGGCGTCCCCTTCCTCGTCGTGGGCGGCGTCTTCGGGTACTCCTGGTTCCGGCTGGGCGCCTCGCTGGAGCGCCGGGAGGAGGCCGCGCGGCTGCTGGAGGAGGAGATCGACCGCATCCACGAAGAGCGCTGACGGGCCGGCGGCACGCGCCTCCCCTCCCCTGCGGAACCGTCCCCGGCCCGGGGGAGACCCGAACGGTTACAGGACCCCGCCGGGTCCGTACGCCCGCTCCACGTACTGGTGCATCATGCGCCGCGCCGAGAAGTGCGGGCCGTTCAGGGCGATCGCGTGGCGGCGGATGGCGTCGAAGCGGTCGTCGGGGGCGAGGTAGAGCGGGAGGATGTCGTCGGCCAGCCTGGCGTAGATGTCGCCGGCCGCCCGGGCCCGGTCGGGCCGCTCGTCCCAGGCGCCCCCGATGGACCAACCGGTCACGCCTTCCACGTGGCCCTCGATCCACCAGCCGTCGAGCACGCTCAGGTTGGGCACCCCGTTCAGCGCCGCCTTCATCCCGCTGGTGCCGCTGGCCTCCTTGGGCTTCTCGGGGTTGTTGAGCCAGACGTCCACGCCGCTCGTGAGCAGGCCCCCCAGCTCCATGTCGTAGTTCTCGAGGTAGACCACGTCGACGGTGCCCGCGAGCTCCTGCCCGGCCCGGTGGATGGTGCGGATGAGGTCCTGGCCGCCCGTGTCCCGGGGGTGGGCCTTCCCGGCGTAGACGACCTGGAGCCCCCCGCTCTCCTTCGCCAGCGCAAGGAGCCGGCTCCGGTCCTCGAACAGCAGATCGGCCCGCTTGTAGGGCGTCGCCCGCCGGGCGAAGCCGAGGGTCAGCACGTCGAGGCTCAGCTCCCGCCCCGTGCGCTGGCGGACGGCGTCGATCAGCCTGCCCTTGGCCGCCCTCCGGGCCTCCCGCAGCGCGCCCAGGGGGATGGCGCAGGCGTGGCGCAGGTTGAGGGGGTCCTCCCGCCACGACGGCACGTACCGGTCGAAGAGCTCTCCCATGGGGGGGCACGTCCACGTGGGAACGTGCACGCCGTTGGTGATCGCGGCGACCTCGCGGCCGGGGAACATCTCCCGCGAGATCTGGGCGTGCCGCATGGCCACCCCGTTGACGAAGCGGGCGAAGTGGAGGGCCAGCCGGGTCATGTTGAGCACCCCGTCCTCGAGCCCCCGACCCCGCAGCCGCTCGGTCCACTCCTCGCCCAGGACGTCCTCCACGAGCGCCTCCTCGAAGCGGTCGTGACCGGCGGGGACGGGCGTGTGGGTGGTGAAGACGCAACGCCCCTGGACCCACGCCTCGTCCTGGGCGGTCGGGACCTCCGACTTCCGACCTCGTGCGCGCGCGTAGAGGAGCTCGACCGGGACCAGGGCGGAGTGGCCCTCGTTCATGTGCCACGTATGGATCCGACGATGGCCCAGGGCCGCCAGCAGACGGGGTCCCGCCACCCCGAGCACCGTCTCCTGGAGCAGGCGGTAGCGGTCGTCGCCGCCGTAGAGCCGGTCGGTGAGGGCCCGGTCTTCCTCGTCGTTCTCGGGGAGGTCCGTGTCCAGCAGGTAGACGGGCACCACGCCGCCCCGCTGGCCACGCACCTCGTACTCCCAGGCCCGGACCCGCACGGCGCGTCCGGCCACCTCCACCGTGACCCGCTCGGGAACCTCCCGCAGCCGCTCCTCGGGCGACCAGACGTCCGGGGCGTCGGTCTGCCGGCCGTCCTCGTCGAGGGACTGCCGGAAGTAGCCCTCGCGGTGGACGAGGGTCACGCCGACGACCGGCAGCGCCAGGTCCGCCGCGGCCTTGAGCGTGTCCCCGGCGAGGACTCCGAGGCCGCCGCTGTAGGTGTGCAGCGCGCTCTCCACGCCGACCTCCATGGAGAAATACGCGATGCGGGGGGTAGCCCGGCGGGCGGTGCCGCCGGCGGGTCGAGCGGGGTTCTGGCGTGCGGCCATGCAGGATCTCCGGGTTCGCTTGGATGTTCGCGGTATCGTCGACCATCCGGTACGGCGGGCGGACCGGGTGGGGTGAAACGTACAAATCGAAGCAGGATATAACGTTAGCTCGAGAGGCGACACCCCGAGGAGCGGGAATGGCAGCTACCGACGACCTGTCCGATCCACGCCGACGCGCGCGGAGCCGCGCCGTCATCGAAGGCGTCGAGCCCGAGATCGACTGCGGCAAGTTCCCCGCCAAGGCCGTGGTGGGGGACCCGTTCGTCGTCGAGGCCGACGTCTTCGGCGACGGACACGACGCCCTGCGCTGCGTGCTCCTGCACCGGACCGAGCGCCAACGGAAGTGGCGCGAGGTCGAGATGTGGCACCTGGGCAACGACCGGTGGCGCGGGAGCTTCGTTCCGGACGAGCCGGGGCCGGTCCTCTACACGGTGACGGCGTGGGTCGACCGCTGGGGCAGTTGGCTGCGGGACCTGCGCAAGCGGGTGGCGGCCGACCAGGACATCCAGGTGGACCTGCTGATCGGCGCCGGCATCCTCGACGACTACCGCGCCGAGACGGGCGCGGAGGGGCTCGACAAGCGTCGCATCCAGGACCTGGCCGAGCGGCTGCGCGAGACGGCCCGGGCCCTCGATCCCGCCTCCGTCCACTTCGATCTGGAGGGCCTGGTCGACGACCTCGAGGGCGACGCCGGCGCCCCCGCCCGGAGGCACGATCCCCGGCGCTTCGCGACGACGTACGAGAAGGAGCTCCCGGCCTTCGTCGACCGCGAGCGCGCGGCCTTCAGCGCGTGGTACGAGCTCTTCCCCCGCTCCACGGGCCGGGGCACCGAGCACGGGACCTTCCGCACCGCGGAGGCGACGCTCGAGTACGTGGCGGAGCTGGGCTTCGACGTCGTGTACCTGCCGCCGATCCACCCCATCGGACGCACGAAGCGGAAGGGGCCCGACAACGACCCCCTGGGCGGGCCCGACGCGGTCGGGAGCCCGTGGGCCATCGGCGCCCGGGAGGGCGGACACACGGCCATCCACCCGGACCTCGGCACGTTCGACGACTTCGAGCGCTTCCGCCTGAAGGCGGAGGCCCTGGGCATGGAGGTGGCGCTGGACGTGGCGTTCCAGGTGTCGCCCGACCACCCCTGGGTGAGGGAGCACCCCGAGTGGTTCGAGCGGCGCCCCGACGGTACGGTCCAGTTCGCCGAGAACCCGCCCAAGAAGTACGAGGACATCTACCCCATCGACTTCGAGACGACGGAGTGGAAGGCCCTCTGGGACGAGCTGAAGGGCGTCTTCGAGTTCTGGATGGACCGGGGGGTGCGGATCTTCCGGGTCGACAACCCCCACACCAAGAGCTTCGCGTTCTGGGCGTGGTGCGTGGAGGAGCTGAGACGGAAGGACCCGGGCGTGATCCTGCTGGCGGAAGCGTTCACCCGTCCCCGCATCATGTACCACCTGGCCAAGCTGGGCTTCAACCAGTCGTACACGTACTTCGCGTGGCGGCACCATCCGGCGGAGCTGCGCGCCTACCTCGAGGAGCTGACCCGGGGTGAAGCCCGCCACTTCTTCCGGCCGAATTTCTGGCCCAACACGCCGGACATCCTGACCGAGACGCTCCAGCACGGGGGCCGCGGCGCGTTCATCATGCGGCTCGTGCTGGCGGCGACGCTCTCGTCCAGCTACGGAATCTACGGGCCGGCCTTCGAGCTGCTGGAGCACCGGCCCGCGAAGCCCGGCAGCGAGGAGTACCTGAGCAGCGAGAAGTACGAGATCCGCGACTGGGACCTGGAAGCCGAGGACTCCCTCCGCTGGCTCCTGCAGCGCGTGAACGAGATCCGGCGGGAGATGCCGGCCCTGCGCCGCAACGACTCGCTACGCTTCCACCACACGGACAACGACCAGCTGCTGGCGTACAGCAAGCGCGTCGGGATGCCCGTGCCCCCCGGCCGGGCCGACGTGCCCCATCCCCGGGACCCGCTCCCGGACACCCCCGACGTGCCGCCCAGTCGGGACACGGTCCTGTGCGTGGTGAACATGGACCCCTATCATCGCCAGAGCGGATGGGTCGACCTCGACCTGGGCGCGCTCGGGCTCGACCCGGACGCGCGCTACCTGGTCCACGACCTCGTCTCCGACGACCGCTACGAGTGGCACGGCGGCCGGAACTGGGTCGAGCTGGACCCCCGGGTCATGCCGGCCCACGTGTTCCGCCTGATCCGGTCGGGCCGCGCCGACGCCGAGGAGGATGCCTCCCCCCATGTCTGACGCTTCCGAACCTCCCCGCGCCGGCCGTTCCGGAGCCCCCGGGGACGGCGCGTCCCCGGCCTCGCTGCGCGCCCGGCCCTCGGTGACGAGCCGCTTCCGCCATCCCCACGCCGAGGCCCCGGGCCCGGAGCGGGGCGGGGCCGGACCGCGCTCCCTGCTGGAGAAGGACCCCCTCTGGTACAAGGACGCGGTCATCTATCAGCTCCACGTGAAGAGCTTCGCCGACTCGGACGGCGACGGCCGGGGCGACTTCCCCGCCCTCACGTCGAAGCTGGACTACCTGCAGGAGCTGGGGGTGACGGCGCTCTGGATCCTGCCGTTCTATCCGTCGCCGCTGAAGGACGACGGGTACGACATCGCCGACTACTGGAGCGTGAACCCGACGTACGGCACGCTGGAGGACTTCCGCACCTTCCTGGGCGAGGCCCACAAGCGGGGTCTGCGGGTCATCACCGAGCTGGTCATCAACCACACCTCCGACCAGCACCCGTGGTTCCAGCGGGCCCGCCGGGCGCCCAAGGGCAGCCCCGAGCGCGACTTCTACGTCTGGAGCGACGACCCGGAGAGGTACGGCGAGACGCGCATCATCTTCAAGGACTACGAGCCCAGCAACTGGACGTGGGACCCGGTGGCCGAGCAGTACTTCTGGCACCGCTTCTTCCACCACCAGCCGGACCTGAACTTCGACAATCCCGAGGTCCACGAGAAGCTGTTCGAGGTGCTGGACTACTGGTTGGAGATGGGGGTCGACGGCCTGCGCCTGGACGCCATCCCCTACCTCTACGAGCGCGAGGGGACGAACTGCGAGAACCTCCCCGAGACCCACGCATTCCTGAAGAAGCTCCGGGCGCACGTGGACGAGCGCTTCGAGGACCGGATGCTCCTGGCGGAGGCGAACCAGTGGCCCGAGGACGCCGCCGAGTACTTCGGCGACGGCGACGAGTGCCACAT
>JASFUL010000294.1:0-6954 GCA_050050315.1 Gemmatimonadota bacterium | reverse complement strand
GGCGCTCCTGTTGCTCCTCGGGCCGCTGGCCCTCGTCGCCACCGTCGCGTGGTGGATCCCGTACCACCTGCCGCGACTCGTCGTGCGCCTGGCACGGCCGGCCCTCGACGCCGTCTCCACGTACAAACTGGCCCTGGCGCTCCTGGCCTTCCCCGCCACCCTCGCGGTCTGGATCACCGCCGCCTGGTGGCTGGGTGGTCCCGGGTGGGCGGTGGCGGTCGCGGTCGGGCTCCCCCTCAGCGGCCTGGGCTGGATCGAGTGGCGGGCCCGCCTGCGGTGGGTGGCGGAGGATCTGCTGGTGTTCCTGCGAGCGGGACCCCGGCGCCGGCTGCGGACGCGGCTCGGCACTCTCCGGGAGGATCTCGCGGACGAGGTGGATCACCTCGTGGAGCTCGGGGGAGGGGATCCTGGGCGGATACGGGGGAGGTGAGACCGCACCCGCCTCCCGTCCCGGGACGGCTTTCCTTAGCTTGTGAGGCCGCCGGTGCGAGCGAGGGGGCGGATGGGGCCTGGTGGCCCCACCGGTCTTCAAAACCGGCTGGCCCGGCTAGAACCCGGGTCGGTGGGTTCGATTCCCACACGTCCCCGCCACCGCCCTTCGACCTGGCACCCGACGCGTCGCACCAGGCCCCGATCTCGTCCATGCCCGAGCGCATTCCACCGATGACCTCCGCCGCCCCAGGCCTCCGATCCCCCGGAATCCTCCTCGCCCTCCCGATCGTCCTGGGCCTCGCGACCTGGAGCGCTCCGGCCGGCGCCCAGGAGCCGGACTCGGTCCGGGCGGCGCCGGTGCCGGTGCCGCTTCGGCAGGAGGCGGACTCGTCGGATTCCGGGGGGCCCGTGTCGCCCGGAGGCGCCTTCGCCCGGTCCGTGGTTCTCCCCGGGTGGGGGCACGCCGCCATCGGGTCGCACACGCGGGGCGCGTTCTACTTCGCCGCGGAGACGACGACGCTGTGGATGCTCGCGCGGACCATTCGGCGGCGCGCCGCCGCCCGGGACGCACGCGACTTCCGCGAGCGCGTCGCGGAGGCTCGGCTCCGCGCCCAGGGCGTCGAGGACCCCCAGACGATCGAGGAGACGCTGGCCGAAGACCCGGACGTGTCCGCCGCCCGGTCGCTGGTCTCCGCCCGGGAACAGCAGTTCGAGGACTGGCTGGCCCTGGGCATCTTCCTCGCCTTCCTCGGCGGCGCCGACGCGTTCGTCTCCGCCCACCTGCGCGACTTCCCGGAGCCGGTCCGGGTCGATCTGCGGCCGGTGGGAGACCGGTGGGAGATCGGCCTCAGCGTCCGGATTCCTCCCACTCGCTGAGCCGGGGCGGCTCGCCCTCCGACAGCACCAGGTAGCTCCGGTGGTACACCCAGTCGCCGCTGTTGACGTACCAGCGCCCGGGACCCACCTGCCGCAGGCGCGGGACGTGGGTATGCCCCAGGACGACCAGGTCCAGGTCGGGCTCGGCCTCGAGCTTGGCCACGCCCCAGTCCTCGAGGACCTCGGAACGGGCCTGGTCACGGCGGGTGGGGTCGGCCGCGGTGATCTCGGTGTGGGACACGCGCCGGGCGATCCCCGCGCCCACGTCCGGATGCAACCATCGGAACGCCCAGCGGGTGAGCCGACCCCGCAGCACGAGGCGCAGCATTCGGTAGCCCAGGTCGCCCTGGCCGAGGGCGTCGCCGTGGGCCAGGAAGGTCCGGTGGCCCGCGAGGTCGAGCACGACGGGATCCCGGTGGAAGGTGACGCCGATCTCGTCCTCCAGGAACGAGCCTCCCCACCAGTCGTGGTTTCCGCCCATGAGCCGGACGGGCACGCCGGCGTCGACCAGGGCGGCGAGGGCTCCCAGGACCCGGGTGTGCCCCCGGGGCACCGCGTGACGGTACTCGAACCAGAAGTCGAAGAGGTCGCCGTTGACGACGACCTCGTCCGCGCGCTCGCCGCTGTGCTCGAGCCATCGGACGAACGCGATCTCGGTCTCCCGGGGAACCGCCCCGAGGTGGACGTCGCTGGCGAGATGGACGGGTCCGCGTGCCATGGCGCCCGAAGGTAGAGGCGGGAGGGAAGGGGCGACAACCCCGTCGGAGGAGGTCCCACCCGCGGGGGTACTACGGAGCGGCCGGGCCAGTGCTTATCTTTAGGACTTGCCCCGGAATGCGAGCTGCCGAAGGGGTCGGACCCAGGACCAGACGGAGGACGTTTGAAGGACGAGATCGAGGGCGTGCGACCGACCACGGACGGTGCCGGCGCGCCCGTCACCGCGACGCTCGTCGCGGCTCTACTGCTCGCGGGTTGCGGAAGCCCACCGCCTCCGCCCCCGCCTCCCATCGACGCGGGACAGGCGGCCCTCCGGGCCGAGCGCACGACCGTCCTGCGCCAGCCCGCCCTGGTCATCTTCGACTGGAGCGCCCAGGAGCCCGGGGCCCGCTTTCAGGGCCGGGGCGTCGCGCGGCTCGAACCGACGTACAAGGCGCGCCTCGACCTCTTCCTCTCGGGCGGTGAGACCATCGCGCGGGCGGCCCTCGTCGACGACGATCTCCGGATCCCCCCGGGGGTGCCGGACGGTCTCATCCCTCCCGCCCGTCTGCTCTGGGGGGCCGTGGGGGTCGTCCGACCCGGCTCCGGCTCGGCGCTCCTCGGGGCGAGCTCCGTCGAGGGAGGCCGGATCCAGCTTCGCTACGGATTCCCCGGGGGCGAGGAGATCCGCTATCTCCTGCGCGGTGGGGCGTTGGAGCGGGTCGAGCTCCTCCGCGGAGACGACGTCGTGGAAACGGTGGAGCTGAGCCTCGAGGAGGGCAGCCGGTACCCGCAGGAAGCGGTGTACAGGAACCTGCCGGACTTCCGGGAGCTCCGGATCACGCGGGATACGTGGGAGCCGGTGGAGGCGTTCCCCGCCGACATCTGGGACCCGGGCCGCTGACGTGGATTCACGAAGGTCCGGGCCAGGCGCGCGCGCGATCCTCCGGCTTCTCGTCGGGGTGGGCGTGCTGGTCCCGGGCTGGGCGTGCAACTACTCCTTCCGCGGCGGGTCCTTCCCGGAACACATCCGCACGATCGCGGTCGTACCCTTCGAGAACGAAACCACGCGTCTGGAGCTCACCCAGGAGCTCCACGACGTCCTCCTGCGGAACCTCCCCCGGGCCCTGGGTGTGCGCAGCGGCGGCGAGGACGTGGCCGACGCCGTCGTGCGAGGAACCATCAACAGCTACGACATCGCGGCGCCGAACTACCGACCGACGGCGGGCGGAGAGCGGGCGGAGGTGCTTCAGCGGCAGGTCGTGATTTCGGTCCGCGTCGAGATCGTCGACCTCGTCGAGAACGTGATTCTGTGGGAGGACCAGGCGGTTCGCGCGGAGGGCGAGTACCTGGTCGCGAGCGAGAACGAGGACGTCGGGAAGGAGATCGCCCTGGAGCTTCTGGTCCAGCGGATCGTGGACGGAGCCCAGTCCAACTGGTAGCTTCGCCCCGCCCGGCCCACGCGGCGGCCCGTCGCGCGTCGGACCATCGACAGACGAAGAAGACCGGACGGTGGCTTCGCCTCGAGCGGGAAGCCAACTGGAGGTGGAACGTTGACCCGAGGACGATCGCGAGGACTCACCGGACTGGGCGGTCGAGGCAAGTTCGTTCTCCTCGTCCTCCTGGCCGGCTTCCTCTTCTTCGACCAGCCCGCCCGGGGGGACGGTGCTCCCGACGCGGAGCCCCCGGCCGCGGCGGCGGTGCAGGAGACCGGCGTAGAGCCGCAGGAGGTGGCCGCGGCCCAGGAGGGCGGGCTCGAAGAGGGGACGGAGAGCGAAGAGCCCGGCGCGTCCGACTTCTTCCTGATCCTCATCGCGATCCTGGTCTTCGCGAAAGTCTTCGGGGAAGGCGCCGAACGGATCGGGCAGCCCGCCGTCCTCGGCGAGCTGGTGGCGGGACTGATCCTCGGGGGAAGCGTGCTGGGAATCGTCCCGACCGAAGGGGCGATGGGGGAGGTCATCCACCTGCTGGCCGAGGTGGGGGTGGCGATCCTCCTGTTCGAGATCGGCCTGGAGACCGACATCCGGGAGATGTTCCGGGTCGGCAAGGCGTCCACCATGGTGGCGGTGGTCGGGGTGGTGACCCCCTTCGCCCTGGGCTTCCTGTACTGGTACCTCCTCGACCCGACCCCGGGCCCGCGCCCCGAGAACATCTCCCTGGCGATGGCCGCCATCTTCATCGGCGCGACGTTGACGGCCACGTCGGTCGGGATCACCGCGCGGGTCCTGACCGACCTCAAGCTGATGCACCAGGCGGAGTCGCGGATCATCATCGGGGCCGCCGTGATCGACGACGTGCTCGGGCTCGTCATCCTCGCGGTGGTGAGCGGCCTGGCCGGCGGCGAGGCGCTGTCGGCGCTGGGGATCACGTGGACTTTCACCGTCGCGGTCGGCTTCCTCGTGGTAGCCGTCCTGATCGGCAACTTCATCGCGCCGAAGCTCTTCACGGTGATCGACCGCATGAGCGTCCGGGGGGTCCTGCTCGTCAGCGCCTTCGCCTTCGCGCTCCTGTTCGCGGCCCTCGCCGACAAGGCCGGCTCGGCCATGATCATCGGGTCGTTCGCGGCGGGCATCGTGCTCAGCTCGACCAACCAGTTCGACCTGATCGTCGAGCGCATCGAGCCCGTGGCCGACGTCTTCACCCCGATCTTCTTCGTGTCCGTGGGGGCGGCGGTGAACGTGAACCTGTTCAACCCCCTCTCCCACGTCTTCAACATGTCGGTGATCTGGGTCGGCCTGGCGCTCATCGTCGTGGCCGTGATCGGGAAGCTCGTCGCCGGCTTCGTGGTGGGCTGGGGCGCCGACAGGCTGAACCACACCGCGATCGGCGTTGGGATGATCCCGCGGGGTGAGGTGGGACTCATCTTCGCGAACATCGGGCTCCGTGCGGGCATCATGTCCAACGAGACCTTCTCGGCGGTGCTCATCATGGTCATCGTGACCACCTTCATCGCGCCGCCCCTGCTGAAGCTCGTGTTCAAGCCGGACGGGGGCGGCCACGCCGAAGGACCGCCCCTGAAGGGAGAGGTGACCGTCGGATGACGCCGTTGAGGCTCGGCACCCGGGGCTCGACCCTGGCGCTGACGCAGAGCCGACAGGTCGCCCGGGCCGTGGAGGAGGCGTCGGGCATACTCGTCGAGCTCGAGGTGATCACGACCCGGGGCGATCGCGAGCAGAGCCGGCCCCTCCCCGAAATCGGGGGGAAGGGGCTCTTCACGGCGGAGCTGGATCGTGCCCTCCTCGAGGGCGACGTCGACTTCGCGGTCCACTCGCTGAAGGACCTCCCCACCGATCAGCCGACGGAGCTGACTCTGGCGTG
This sequence comes from Gemmatimonadota bacterium, assembly GCA_050050315.1. Taxonomy (GTDB): domain Bacteria; phylum Gemmatimonadota; class Gemmatimonadetes; order Longimicrobiales; family Gaopeijiaceae; genus JASFUL01. The sequence goes on along the minus strand of JASFUL010000294.1, from coordinate 1,632 downwards.
CGTGCCCGAGCGGGAAGATCCCCGGGACGTGCTGGTCGGACCGACGGGGGGAACGATCGCCCTCGATGCGCTCCCTCGGGGCGCGGTTCTCGGCACGAGCTCGCTCCGCCGGAAGGCCCTGGCCCTGGCGTTCCGACCCGACCTGGACGTCCGCCCGGTCCGGGGCAACCTCGACACCCGCCTCGACAAGGTCGACGCGGGCGTCTACGACGCGCTGGTCCTCGCCGCGGCGGGAATCCGCCGCCTGGGGCGGGAGGAGCGGATCGGAGAGTGGCTGGAACGGACGGCGTGGCTTCCGGCTCCGGGCCAGGGCGCCCTGGCCGTGGTGGCACGGAGCAGGGACGACGAGACGCTCCGGGCCCTCGAGCCGCTGCACGACGTGGCCAGCGCCGCCGCGGTCATCGCCGAGCGGGCAGTGCTCGCGGCGCTGGAAGGAGGATGTCAGGTGCCCATCGGAGCCACGGCGATCCCGTATGGACACGGCCTCAGGCTCTGGGGGCTGGTCGCCAGCCCCGACGGCAAGCGCGTCGTGCGCGACGACGTGACCGGGGACCTCGACGACCCGGAGGCGCTGGGCCTGATGCTCGCGGACTCCCTGCGCACCCGGGGCGCGGACGATATCCTGTCCGAGCTGCGGGAGGCGGCCGTCGAAGATCCGAGGCTGACCTGACGTGTCGAGCTCCCCGACCACGCCCGCCGATCCGGCCGGCAAGGTCCTCGCGCGCGACGCGCTCCTGCGCCGGTTCGGGCGCCCCCGGGACCACCGCCTGGTCTTCACCAACGGGTGCTTCGACCTGCTCCATCCCGGCCACGTCCTCTACCTCCACCGGGCCCGGCTCCTGGGCGACGCGCTCGTCGTGGGCCTGAACTCCGACGCGTCGGTCCACCGGCTCAAGGGCCCGGAGCGGCCATTCGTCGACGAAGCATCCAGAGCCCTGGTCCTCGCCGGGCTCGCCAGCGTGGACGCCGTGACGCCCTTCGACGAGGATACGCCGGCCGAGCTGATCGCGGCGCTGCTACCCGACGTCCTGGTCAAGGGCGGTGACTACGCACCCGACGCGGTCGTGGGCCGGGACGCCGTGCGGGCGGCCGGCGGCGTCGTCCGCATCGTTCCGTTCGTCGAAGGCCATTCGACCACCGGACTCGTCGACCGTATCCGAATCGGGTCGGCGCGGGCACCGTCGACCTCGCCATCGTCGGAGGACGCCGGTCCGGGGCGGCCATCCCCGCGGGGTCGCGGGTCGGGGGACGGGGGGGAGGCCACGTGAGCGGGCCCGGACTCGAGCGTCGACCCGGGGGGCGAGGAGCCGACGAGCTGCGACCCGTCTCCCTCGAGCCGGGCGCGTCGCCGTACGCCGAGGGATCCTGCCTGATTGCCACCGGCGATACGCGGGTGCTGTGCACGGCCTCGGTGCAGGAGTCCGTCCCGGCGTGGCGCGAGGGCAGCGGGAAGGGGTGGGTGACCGGCGAGTACGCCATGCTCCCCCGAGCGACCCACACCCGCCGCGCCCGGGAGCGGAGGGGGGCGGGGGGGCGGACCCGGGAGATCGAGCGCCTGATCGGGCGTTCCCTCCGCTCGGTGACCGACCTCGCGGCCCTCGGGCCGCGGACCATCACCCTCGACTGCGACGT
>JASFUL010000293.1:0-6985 GCA_050050315.1 Gemmatimonadota bacterium | reverse complement strand
CAGCGGAGCCAGATCGAGCAGATGCGCTTCTACCCCGAGATTCCGGTGGTGGCCAGCATGGCGGCCGGATGGGACGGAAAGCTCTGGGTCGAGCGGACCCCCCGGGACTGGTGGGAGGACGGGCCGGTGGACGTCGTGACCCCCGACGGGGAGTACGTGGGCACCCTGCCCGCGGACGGGATCGGGGTCCCCGCCGCGTTCGGGCCCGACGGGCTCGTGGCCTACCTCCAGCGGGACGAGTTCGACGTCCCGACCATCGCGGTCAAGCGGCTGCCGGCCGTGCTGCGGTAGCGCCCCCGCACCGGGGACGATCCCCGGTCACGTCGCGCTGAATCGGCCCCGCCGGGCCGCCCTTCCCCAACCTTCGGGAAGCGGTCCGGCGGGGCTTCCTCATCGGCTCCACGTGGCGCATCCGGCCCGGACGAAGGGGAACGCGGCGGAACACCCGACCCTCGGGACAGGTTCGAGACGAGGGGCGCGCCCGGGGAGGCCCCAGGGCCGCTCCGCCCCCGGGAGGGGTGAAGGAACGTTCCCCACCGGAGGTAGAACGGGACGACGATACCCCTTCGGACACGAGGCATGACGGAAGACCGCAGGTACGACGAGGACGAGGTCCGGCAGATCTTCGACGAGGCGGCTGCATCGCCGAGCGACCGGCTGCCCGGCCCGCGAGAGGCCGGTCCATCGGACGGCCTGACGCTCGAGGAGCTCCAGTCCATCGGGGAGGAGGTGGGGCTCCCTCCGGAGCGGATCGCCGACGCGGCGGCATCCCTCGAACGCCGCGGCTCCAGCCCCGCCCGGCGGACCCTCCTGGGCGCTCCCCTCACGGTGGGACGGACGGTGGCCCTGCCGCGCGAGCCCACGGACCGGGAATGGGGGATGCTGGTGGCCGAGCTGCGCCAGACGTTCGGCGCCCGGGGCCGCGTCGAGGGGTACGGGCGCACCCGCGAGTGGTCGAACGGGAACCTGCACGCTCGCATCGAGCCCTCGGGGACGGGGCCCATCCTGCGCCTCGGCACGCTGAAGGCCTCCGCCCTCACCATGTCCCGGGCCGGGGGCTTCATGCTGGCTCTCGGGCTCGTCCTCGTCACCGTGGCGCTCCTGGGAGGTGGCGGCAGCGTCCAGCTCGACCTCCCCGTCCTCCTGTCGCTCCTCGGCGGGGGCCTGGTGGGTTCTTCCGTGCTCCGACTCCCCCCGTGGGCCCGCCGGCGGGAGAAGCAGATGGAGCACATCGCCGGGTGGACGCACGGCCTCCTGGAGGCCCCGCCCGACGCCGACTAGCATGTCCTGATTCGGAGTTGACGCGACAGAAGGTCGTCGACCCCCCGAGGGCACGAACCGGTAGGGATCTTCTCGAGGACGAGGACCAGCCGGCGACCCTCAAAGACATCGGGGCCGGGACGAGATCCCCTTCGTCGCTGCGAGGCGTTGGCCGATGTCGCGCTTTCCTCCCGCTCGGAGGGGAGAAGCGCAACCGGGGCGCCCCGGCGAGCGGGTCCAGGTCGACTGCTTCCGGATCGGACGGCTCCGCAAGACGAAGGGCGTCGTCTGGCAGTACACACACCGGTCGCTGGACGCAGGGCCGCACTCCGGCCCAGGTCATCGCGGCCAGCGAGATGTACTCAGGTCGGTGATCCAGGTGTCGCGTCTGCTCGGGAGCGGGACACGCTGGTTCAGCCTCCGGTGACCCCGCCGGGGAGCGCCCGCAGCCGCCCCCCCGCCTCGAAGCCCTTGCGGGCGTGGATCCGGAGGGGGCCCCACACCAGGTCGTCGTCGCCCCAGCGCCATACGGTCTCGTAGCGCTGGCCGAACCACGGGTCCTCGTAGATGCTCCGCCGGGCGAACATCTCGAGGGTCATGACGAGGTCGGGCTCGGCCGCCCGGACGAGGCCGGTCGGGATCGCGCCGACCCCCGGCCCCACCCGCTCCTCCGGTGGCACGGGCAGGAACGGCACCGCCTCGGGGCTCACGAGTCCCGCGGCGTCCAGGACCCGGACCCGGGGCAGCCGGAAGCCGAGCTCGCCGATCTCGGGCATCAGGACGGTCGTGCCCGGGGGGATCGCGGGGCCCACGGCCTCGGCCGCCGCCCGGTAGAACGCCATCCGCATCATCGGCGCACCCACCGCGTCGTCGGCGGGGTCGGGCTCTCCGCGGAGCACGCTCGCCAGGGGCCAGGTGGCCAGGGGCCGGAGGAGGAGGACCGCGCCCACCAGGGCGAGCGCCAGCGCCCGCCCGCCACCCGCCCGGCCGAACGTCCGCATCCCCCACGCCACCACCGCGTACAGCGCCGCACCCCACGCGGCCAGGGCGAAGGGCTCGACCAGCGCGAGGTAGTGGGGGAAGATGATCGTGCCCGACGTGGCGTAGAAGGCCAGGTAGCCCCACAGCAGTGCCGCCAGCGGCCAGAGCCGCCGGGACGCTCTCCACAGGACGACCGTCCCGGCCGCCAGGACGAGCAGGTGGAGGCCGGGGACCACGTCCACCGCCGTGGCGCCCGAGAGCGCCCCCCGCAGGCCGCGGACGGTTTCGAGGGCGCTCTCCGCCACGGTGAGCGGGTAGATGCCCGCCTGCTTGGCGCGCACCGACTGGGGGACCACGCTCCCGTACCAGAGGCCGGTGAGGAGAAGCAGGAGGGCGCCCGGGACGACCAGCATCGCCGGAACCAGGAACCGGGCCCCGGGGCCCTGGCCGTCCGCGGCCCCCCGCCCCCGTCGTGGGCGGAGCGAGAGCGCCCAGGCGGCGGCCACGACCGTCACGACGAGGGCTCCTTCGGGCCGGACCACCGGAGCCATCCCCGCCGCGGCGGCCGCGAGCCGCCAGCGTCCCTCGAAGAGGCCCAGGAGGGCGGACAGCACCAGGAGGTTGAAGAGGGGCGACTCCATGCCGGCCATGCCGGCCGTGAGCTGGTACGGACCGATCATGACCAGCGCGCCTGCGAGCCCCGCCGCCAGGGGCGAGCCGGTCAGGCCCCGGGCCAGCCGGGCCCCCACGAGGCCCGCCGCCACCAGGAGGAGCCCGTTGAGGACGCGGGCCGCTCCGGGGATCGCCGCCGGGCCCGCCGCCTTCGCCACCCCGGCCAGGAGGACCGTCCAGCCGGGCGTGGTGGTGCCCAGCACCCTCTCGCCCGGGTTGTAGACCATCCCCCGGCCCCCGGCCAGGTTCGCCGCGTACCGGTACGTGATGAAGGCGTCGTCGATCAGCGCGCCGTCGACGCGCAGGCAGGCCAGCAGAGCGAGGACGGCGGCGACCCCGACGAGCCAGACGCCGGTCCGGCGCTGCCACCCGGGGGGGCCGGGGCCGTCCGGTCCCGCCGTTCTCGCGCTCACGTCCATGGGCGCGCGCCCTCCCTGCCGGCCGGCTCGCCCCCGGGGGCTCCTAGAAGAACTGGTGCGTGACGATGATGAAGGCGAGCACCGCGGCGATGGCGAGGGGGCAGACGAACTTGACCAGGAAGGCGAGGAGGCCTCGCGCGGGGACCTGGTTCCCGCCCATCTCCACGTGCTCCAGCAGGCGGTCCGTGCCCCAGATCCATCCCACGAAGACGCAGATCAGGATGGCGCCCACGCTGAGCCCGAAGTTCCCCCAGACGATGTTCTGGACGTCCAGCCAGCCGAAGTCCGTCAGCCACCCGTTCGCGCCCTGCGAGAGGGCCGACGGAAGCGCCACGAGGAAGCAGGCGGCGCCGACCGTCCACGCGGCCATGTGGCGGCCCCAGCCGCGCTCGTCGACGAAGTACGCGACCACCACCTCCAGCAGCGAGATGGTCGACGTGAGCGCCGCGATGGAGAGGGAGGCGAAGAAGAGCACGGCGAAGAAGCCGCCCGCGGGCATCTCCGCGAACACGGTGGGCAGGACGACGAACACCAGCCCCGGCCCGCCGGATCCCGGATCGATCCCCGCGGAGAAGAGCGCCGGGAAGATGACGAAGCCGGCGAGCAGGGCGATGAGCATGTCGGCCAGCGCCACGGCCGTGCCGGCGAAGGGGAGGCTGTCGCGGTCCGGGAAGTACGAGCCGTAGGTGATCATCGCGCCCATCCCCAGCGACATCGAGAAGAGCGCCTGGCCCAGGGCCGTGATGAACACGGTCGGGGTCACCTCCGAGAGGTCCGGACTGATCAGGTACCGCACCCCGGCGCCTCCGCCCGGGAGGGTGACCGAGCGGATCAGGAGGACGATCAGCACGGCCAGGAGGACCGGCATGAGGATCTTCGACGCCCGCTCGATCCCCGACGAGACCCCGCCCCGCACGACGACCACCGTGAGGAAGAGGAAGAGCGCGGTGAGGCCGATGGCCGGCCCTGCCGAGCCGATGAAGTTGCCGAAGATTTCTCCGCTGGCGGCGGCGTCGACGTCGGGGGTGAACGTCCCGGTGAGGGCCATCCAGAGATAGCCGACGGTCCAGCCGGCGATGACGCTGTAGAACGCGAGGATCCCGAAGCCCGCCACCACCCCGAGCCCGCCCACCACCGGCCAGGCGGAGCTGGGCGCGAGCTTCTTGAACGCCCCGACGGGATTGCGCTTGGTCGCCCGCCCCAGGGAGAGCTCCGCGAACAGCACCGGTACGCCGATGAACAGCACGCACACGAGGTAGATGAAGACGAACGCCCCGCCTCCCCCCTCGGCGGCCATGTAGGGGAAGCGCCAGATGTTGCCGAGTCCGATCGCGGAGCCGGCCGCGGCCAGCACGAAGCCGAGCTTGCCGCTCCATGCGCCGCGGTCCGCGGGGGATTGCGTCGCCATCAGAGCACTCTGTCAGGGGTGGCAGGTGGCCCCGGAGGGGGCGGTGCGAAGGGTAACGATATGCCCGGGGCCCGCCCGAAAATCAAGCGAGGCGGGGGGGCGTCAGGCACACAGCGGCCGGACGAAGGTACTGTCCGCACGGCTCCGGATCCGCCCGCGAGCCCTTCGGCTCGCCGTTCCCGACCGCAGAGGAAGAACCGTGCTCCGAAACGCGACGTCCCTGGTCCTCGTCGTCCTCGCGACCGTCGTGGCGGGTTGCTCCGAGAGCGGCCGGCACGAGGAAGGGGCGCCCGGCACCGCGGCGCGCCAGGAGGGCGACTCGCTGCGCGTCGCGCTCCTGACGTCGGGGCCGGTGAGCGACGCGGGGTGGTACGCCGGGGCGTACGAGGGACTCCTGCAGCTGCGGGACTCCCTGGCCGTGCAGGTCAGCCACCAGCAGACCCGCACGCCCGCCGAGTTCGACGAGGCGTTCTTCGCGTACGGCGACGCGGGCTTCGACCTGGTGTTCGCCCACGGGTTCGAGTACCAGGACGCCGCCATCCGGGCGGGCGAGCGCTACCCGGGCATGACGATCGTCGTGAGCGGGGGCGGACGGGTGTCCGACAACGTCGTGCCCCTGATCTTCACCCTCGAGGAGGGGAGCTACCTCGCCGGCATGCTGGCGGGTTCCATGACCCGGACCGACACGCTCGGGATGGTGGGGGGCGTCGCGATCCCGCCCGCCCAGGGGACGTTCCGCGCCTTCGAGGCGGGCGCCCGCGCCTCCGACCCCGGGGTGACGGTGCTGGAGGCGTTCATCGGGAGCTGGGACGACGTGGCGGCCGCCAAGGAGGCCACCGTGGCCCAGCTCCGGCGCGGAGCCGACATCGTCATCCACAACACCGATGCCGCCAGCTTCGGCGTGTTCAACGCCGTGCGGGAGGCCCGGGCGGCCGGGCGTGACGTCTGGGCCCTGGGCATGAACCGGGACCAGAACGACGTGGCGCCCGACGCCATCCTGGCGAGCGCGGTCATCCACATCCCGCAGGCCTTCATGGAGGTCGGACGGCGGTTCCGCGCCGGCGACCTGGGGGGGGAGCCCGTGTACGCACGCCTCCGGGACGGCGTGGTCGACCTGGTGGTGAACCCGGAACAGCGGGACCGCATCCCCGCCGACGTCCTGGCGCGCGTCGATTCGGCCCGGACCGCCATCGCCGAGGGACGGCTGGACGTGCCGCGCGTCCCGTTCGTCGAGGGAGAGGAAGGGGCGGAGACGGGTGACGCGGGCCCGGGCGGGCGGTGAGCCGGGGGGCGTGAGCGCCGGCCCCGCGGCGCGTCTCAGCGGCGTCCGGAAGCGCTTCGGCGCCACCGTCGCGCTCGACGGGGCGCACCTCTCCGTGGACGCGGGCGAGGTCCACGGCGTCCTCGGCGAGAACGGCGCCGGCAAGACGACCCTCCTCGAGATCCTCGCGGGTCACCTCAGGCCCGACGCCGGCGAGATCCGCATCGGCGGCTCGACGGTCCATCTTTCGGGCCCCCGGGAGGCGTGGAGCCTCGGCGTCGGGATGGTCCACCAGCACTTCACCCTCGTGCCCCGCCTGAGCGTGATCGAGAACCTGGCCCTCGGCGTCCGTGGACGGGCCTGGGGCCTGGCGCTCCCCCTCGAACGGGTCCGGCGGCGCCTCGCCGAGCTCCGGGAGCGGACGGGGCTCGACGTTCCGCGGGACGCCCGGGTCGAGGACCTCGGGGTGGGCGAGCGGCAGCGGGTCGAGATCCTGAAGGTCCTGCTGCGCGACCCGTCGATCCTCGTGCTGGACGAGCCCACGGCCGTCCTCGCTCCTCCCGAGGTCGAGCGCCTCCTGGCGCTCCTCCGCTCGCTGGCCGGCGAGGGGCGGGCCGTGGTGCTGGTCGCCCACAAGCTCGACGAGATCCTGGGGGTGGCCGACCGGGTGACGGTGCTGCGGGACGGTCGGACGGTGCTCCGTGGGCCGCGCTCCGACGTCGACGCCGGCCGGCTCGCGCGCGCCATGGTGGGAGAGGGAGATGCGGCGCGGGGAGCCGCCTCCGGAGGGGAGGGAGCGGGGGAAGGGGGTCCGGCGGAGGCCGGGGGGCGGGCGTTCCCCCGCGAGGCGAAGGGAGAGGTCGTCGCCCGCCTCGAGGGCGTCCGCCGGCTCCGGCCGGGCGGGGCCCCCGCCCTCGAGGACGTGTCGCTGGAGGTCCGGAGGGGCGAGGTGGTCGGCGTGGCGGGGGTGGAGGGGAACGGGCA
>JASFUL010000292.1:0-6987 GCA_050050315.1 Gemmatimonadota bacterium | reverse complement strand
TCCGACCGGGTGACCCCGTAGCCCCGCGACCCCGGGGTCGCGGGGCGGGCCGCCCGACCCCGAGGCCGAGGGGCGGCCTCGACCGGGCGGGCGGCCCTCGTCAGCGCCGCTCCACCATCGTCTCACCGTCGGGGAAGGCCCGCTCCAGCGTCTCCACCCACTCGCGCTCGATGGCGCGGGCCGCGTCGCCCGACGCCCCCCAGAGGGAGATCCAGAGCGTCGCGTCGTGGGCCCTCCCCCGGTTCTCGTCGGCCGCGGAGGCGTCGTCGTGCAGGACCGGCTCCACGGAAGCGCGGGCCATGGCGCCGGCGGGCTCCTCCAGGATCGTCGCGACCTGGACGGGAGGCTGGTGGTCGACCCGCTCGCCCTCGGTCCAGCGGGGGTCGAGGCCGTCCGTGCCGGTGAGGCGCTCCCACACCCGCTCGCGGGGCATGTGCACACGGCGGCGGACGAAGAGGGCTCGGCGGTCCCGCCCGTCGTGGCGCTCGAGGTAGTGCTTGAGGGCGCGGAGCTCGTAGGCCCAGCCGCGCACCGTGCCCTCGACCCACTCGTCCCAGGAGGGGTCCAGGGGGAAGCCCGACGACACGGCCCGGATGCGCGTTCCGCCCTTCTCCGCGCGGATCACGTAGTCGGTGACGACCCCCTGGCCGAACCACGACGTGCGCAGGTGCGTCGGGGGGTCCCAGACGAGGATCGGCATCTCGGCGTCGTACTCGCCGCCCCAGGACATCCGGAGCCGTCCGCCCTCCCCGGGCTCCACCTCCGCCTCGAGCGGGAACCACCGCTCCAGCTCCCGGGCGTCGGTGAGCGCCCGCCAGACCCGCTCCGGGCTGGCGTCGATCCACACGTCGCCGGCGGCCTCCCGGGTCTCCCCGTGCTCCGGGGGGGCTCCCTCCGCCGGGGCCCGCTCCGTCGTCTCGTCCCGCTGCACCTCGTCGACCATCGCTCCCTCCTCGGTTCGTCGTCCCTTCGTCCCCGCCGCAGTCAGCCCTCCCGGGCTGGACGCGGCTCTCCCTCGGCGGATCCCATCTCACCCTCGGCCGGCTCCGCCGGGGCCGGCCAGGACCCCACGACCAGCCGGAAGGGCCGGCTCCTCTCGCCCGGTTCGTGGTGTCGGGCGACCACGTCCGCCACGGCCCGGGTCAGGTCCTCGGTGAAGGCCTCCATGTCCGCCGGACCGGAGAGCTCCACCCGGGTGTCGAGGGACCACGTGGCGAGGCGCTTGCGCTCGCCCCTCGCCCGTTCCCGCAGCGAGGCGAGCTCGCGGATGGCGCGGGAGCACTGGGCGATCAGGTAGGTCGCCGAGAAGCGGTCCCCGGCTGCGTGGTCGTCCACGCCCGTGCCCTCCAGCGCCCCCGGGTCCAGCACGAAGCGTCGGGCCACGACGCGGAGCACCCGCTCCACGCAGTTCCCCTTTCGCCTCTCCTCCTGGAGCTCCACGAGCCCGGCGCCCTCGAGGGCGCGCAGGTGGTGGTTGAGGCGCTGCCGGGAATCGCCGAGGCGGCGGGCGAGGCCGGCGGCCGAGTCCGGCCGCTCCCGCAGAGCCTCGACGAGCCTCCTGCGATCGGGGTCCAGCAGCACGCGGGCCCGCTCCAGGTCGTCGAGGATCTCGACGGTACGCGCTTCGGTTCCGGCGGACGGGTTCATGAGAGCAGTCTATACCGAAGCCAATATGCTGTCAAGAAAGTAGACTGCTTTCGGTAGGAGCGCGAGAAGAGGGCCGGCGGCATCGTCGTCCCGCGTGCCGCCGGCCCCCTCCGTCCGGACGTCCGCCCCGCGCTCGGCCGGGCGGGGTCTCGTCAGTCTCCGGCGATCGTCACCTTCTCCATCACGACCTCCTCCACGGGCCGGTCCCCACGGCCCGTTTCGACGCTTCCGATCTCCCGGACGACCTCCATCCCGTTCGTGACCTTCCCGAAGACCGCGTGCTTGCCGTCGAGCCAGGGCGTGGCGGCCAGCGTGACGAAGAACTGGGACCCGCCGGTGTCCGGACCGGCGTTGGCCATGGAGAGGACGCCTTCGGAGTCGTGCGTGAGCTCCTCGTGGAACTCGTCCTCGATGGTGTGCCCCGGTCCACCGCGCCCCGTGCCGGTGGGATCGCCGCCCTGGATCATGAAGTCCTCGATCACCCTGTGGAAGATGACCCCGTCGTAGAAGCCCGTCTCGGCGAGGCCGATGAAGTTCCCGGTGGTCCTCGGGGCTCGGTCCTCGAAGAGCTCGGCCTCGAAGGTGCCGTGGTTGGTTTCGAAGGTGACGGTTCGGTTTGCCATGGGGTCTCCGTTGAATGCGGTCTGTGCTCTGCGTGTCCGGGTCGGCGGTCGCGGATCGACCGTCGCTCCACGGGTCCTGGCCGCCCGGGACCCGGCGCGAGGCCTTCGGTCCTCCCCACCCCGGCCGCTCCGGTTGGCGGACCTGCCGCTCCCCCGTAGCTTTCGAGGGGCGTCCGGCCTCCGTCGCGAGGCGCACGGGATCCGGGCATCCACCGTGACCCGTGGACGCACCCGGAGCACGACCCAGGGTTCCCTCGGTGGCTCCGGCCGCGGTCCAGCCTCCTCACAGCCATCCCGGACATGCGAAGGACCGGATTCCACGACTTCGGCACCCTCCGTCGCGGCCTGCCCGCGCTTCTGATGGCCGCGCTCGCGTTGCCCGGGTGCCGCGGGAGCCTCCAGCTCACGCCCAGCGACTACGAGACCGTCCTGGCGCATCAGGCCCTGGACGCGCCCGACCCGGCCGCGCCGGGACGCTACGGCGTCCGGAGGCTCTACTACGGCAGCGGGACGGACCTCCGGAGGCCGGAGTACCGGGACTCGGTGAGGCTCGTCACCGAGGCGGTGGACGGCTCGAAGCTGGTGGACCTGGGCTCGTCGGCGGACGAGCGCAACGAGTACTGGGGGTTCACGCCCGAGGCGATGCCGCTGAACGGACGGGTCTGGTACCCGGACGCGCCGGCGACCGAGGGGCCGTTCCCGCTGGTCCTCGTGGTCCACGGAAACCACGACATGAAGGACTTCAGCGACCCGGGCTACGACTATCTCGGCGAGCTGCTTGCCAGCCGGGGCTTCATCCTGGCGTCGGTGGACATGAACTTCATCAACGGGGGCATCCGCGGCGAGAACGACGGGCGCGGGTGGCTGCTCCTGAAGCACCTGCAGGCGTGGGAGCGCTTCGCCGCGGAGGAAGACAGCCCCTTCCACGGCCTCGTGGACATGGAGCACATCGCCCTCATGGGCCATTCTCGCGGCGGCGAGGCCGTCGCCGTGGCCGCGGCCTTCAACCGTCTGGAGCGGTACCCCGACGACGCGTCCCTGGAGTTCGACTTCGGCTTCCCCATCCGTGGCGTCGTCGCCATCGCCCCGGTGGACGGACAGTATCTCCCGACCAGTCGGAGCACCCCCCTCCGGGACGTGAGCTACCTCGTCTTCCACGGCTCCCACGACGGGGACGTGACGAGCTTCCACGGGCTGCGTCAGTACGAGCGGCTGGAGCTGACGCCGGGCTCCGGGCACTTCAAGGCGGCGGTGTACATGTACCGCGCCAACCACGGGCAGTGGAACACCGTGTGGGGGGCGCACGACAACGGCCCCCGGAGCGGTCGCATCCTCGACCTCCGCTACCTGATCGCGCCCGAGAAGCAGCGGCGACTCGCCGAGACCTACGTGACCGCCTTCCTCGAGTCGCGGCTCCACGGCGACGACCGCTGGCTGCCCCTCTTCCGCGACTACCGGGTCGCCGGGGGGTGGCTGCCGGAGACCATGTACGTCACCCGTTTCCAGGACGACTCCTTCCGGCCCCTGGCCACCTACGAGGAGGACATCGACGTTACCCGGGGCACCCCGGACGGCGTGCGCATCCAGGGCGACAGCCTCGAGACGTGGAAGGAGGACCAGCTCCTGCTCCGCTCGTCCAACCGCCCGACCACGTCGAGCTCGCAGGACAACCAGGCCGTCTGGCTGGCGTGGAACAACCGGATCGCCGGGGCCGACACGACGCGTCACGGGCCGCCGGCGAGCTACACGGTGACGCTGCCCGCCGGCCTGGCCGACGAGTGGCGGCTCGATCGCGACGCGTCCCTCCACCTCGACCTGGCCCCGACCGAGCGCGTCCCCCCGCCCAGGAAGGACCCGGCCGGGCAGGGGGAGGGCGGCGAGGGGAGGGGAGAGGGCCGGCCGCCCGCCGGGAGTGGTGGTCGCGACGGGGGCGACGAGGACGCCGGCAAGCCTCCGGTGGACCTGACGGTGGAGCTGGAGGACGGGCAGGGCCGGGTGGCCCGGCTGCCGCTGTCCCGGTACGGGGCGATCCGGCGTCCCCTCGAGATCCACATCTCCCGGCGCCCGGACCGGGAGCGGGAGCGCTTCGCGCATCTCTGGGAGATGGTGCTCCAGACCTACACGATTCCGCTGTCGGACTTCACGTCCGTCGAGCCGGCGCTCGATCCGTCGTCCCTGCGGGCCGTGCGGCTGGTGTTCGACCGGGTCCACGCCGGCGAGGTGGTGGTGGACGACATCGGCTTCAGCCACCTGGAGCCGGCGTTCTGGTCGGCGCGGCTCCCCGCGGTGGCCGCGAAGCCGCCGACGGCCGCGCCCCGATCGAGGGCCGGCGGCGGGCTCCCGGTCAGCGCCAGCCGACGCTGAATCGGTGGACGCCGTCGAGGTCGTCCACCCCTTGCCACGCCCACGAGAGGACGAGCTCGTCCCCCCGATACGAGGCCCCGAGGGTGAGCGGTGAGGCGTCGCCCTCCGGCACCGTGCGCGCGCCGGCCCGGAAGACGAACGTGCGTCCGATCACGGGCCAGTAGCCGATTTCGAGCCCTCCGCCCACCACGACCTCCTCGTCGTCCCGGAGCGTGACCGCCGCCGCCAGGCCCAGGTCCAGCGGCCCGACCTGCTGTCCGTATCCCCCGACCCCGAGGGTCACGAGGCGGGGCTGCGGGACGTCGCCCTCGGGGGCCAGCGGCCGGTCGGGGCCCAGGTTGCGGACGGACAGCCCCGCGGTGAGGGGGCCCACCTCGTGGGCCAGCCCCACGTCCAGGGAGCCCGACGCCTGTCTGAAGTCCGCAAAGCGCTGGGCGACGACCTTCCCCACGACGCCCACCCGGAACCCCAGGAGGGTACGGGCGACGGCGAGGCTCGCCGCGAGGTCGGCCGTGCCCGAGCCTCCGTCGGCGACCAGCGGGTCGAGCCCCCCCGCGCGCCGGCCGGCTCCCGGCGCGTCGTACTCGAGGACCTGCAGGCCCAGGCCGACGCCACCCCCGAACCAGGAGCGGGCGGCGGACAGGGTGAATCCGAGGGCACCGTCCCCGAGGACGTGCACCCCGCCCATCATCGATCCGGCCGCGCGCTCCACCAGGGCCGGGTTGTAGAAGATCACGTCCGCGTCCGGTGCGCCTAGCTGGAAGGCGTGGCCCAGCGCCGCGGCCCGGGTGCTCGCGGAAATCTCCACGACGGCGGGTTCTCGACCGGGTGTCTGGCCCCGGGCGTCCGACGGAGGCGCGAAGGCGGCGGCGAGGACGGCCAGGGCCGCCGTGAGCCGGAGACGAGCGGACGTGGCGTGCATGGTCACCGCGGTGTGGGTAGGTCGAGGTCCCGGCATCCAAGCTCGGGGGCCGGGCCGCCGGGTGCAACGGGCGCCCCGGCCCACCCGATCGACGACCTCATCCCCTCTCCGATCGGGGCCGGTCGAAGACTGCGCTCCGACGGCATCGGCCGCAGACCAGCCACACCCGGTCGCGCACGTACGGGACGCCGGCGCGGGGGGGGACGTCGCGCCGGTCCATGGGTCGACCGCAACGGGGGCATGCCGGTTGCCGGCCGTTCCGCAGCGCGGCTTGCAGTTCCCGCTCCTCCGCGGGAGTGTAGTTCGCGGATCGCAGCTCCCCTCCCCGTGAACGTCGTGATGAGCCCTCCGCACGAGGGGACCCCGGGCGCGTCCCGTCAAGGAGCCGGTCCCACGAGGGTCGACCGGGTCGCGGGCAGCCGATGGGGGCGACTGCAACGGCAGGCACACGACGCGACGGGCCGTGTATATGTACGGCTAGCGAGCCTCTCCGCGAACCCACGGGTCGCCGTCGGCCGCACGGACCGCGAGCGCATGTCCAACCAGGACCCCCTCATCCATGGTTCCCCGACCCGCCAGGCGCGGGTCTCGGGGGAGGTACGCGAGCGCCGCACGTGGCGCTCGCCCCTCGGCGTGGCCGCCATGGCGCTTGCGCTCCTCCTGCCCGCCGGACCCCGGGACCTCGGGGCGCAGGAAGGAGACGGCCCGGAGACGCGCCCGACCGCGTTCGCGTCGGACGACGACCGGGTCTACGAAGGATCCAACGGCGAGCTGCGGGTCGAGATCGCCCGGGCCGAGGGGATCGAGGTGGACGTCGACGGGTCCCTCGACGAGCCGGCGTGGGAGCGGGCGTCCATCCTCCGCGGCTTCACCCAGTTCGAGCCGTCGGAGGGCATCCCCGCCGCCGAGGAGACCGAGGTGCTCGTCCTGGTCGGCGAGGACGCGATCCTCTTCGGGGTCAGGGCCACCGATTCGGCCATGGACCAGATCCGGGCGACGCTGGGAGAGCGGGACGGCTTCACCCGGAGCGACGACTACGTCCGGTTCGTGATCGACACGTTCGACGATCAGCGGAAGGCCTACGTCTTCAGCGTGAACCCCTACGGCGTCCAGCACGACGGTCTGTGGGTGGAGGGGGGCGGAGGCGGGCGGCGCGGTGGTGGGTTCGGACCCCCCATCGACAGCAACCCCGACTTCCTCTGGGAGTCCGACGCCCGCATGCACGACGGCGGGTGGACCGCGGAGGTGAAGATCCCCTTCAAGAGCCTGCGCTTCCCCGACCGGCAGGTCCAGGACTGGGGCTTCAACGTCACCCGGTCCATCCAGCGGCGCGGGTTCCAGCAGTCCTGGGCGCCGCTGACCAGCGACGTGGCGAACAGGCTCACCCAGTCCGGGCACCTCGTGGGACTGCGGGACCTCGATCCGGGACTC
>JASFUL010000291.1:0-6988 GCA_050050315.1 Gemmatimonadota bacterium | reverse complement strand
GCCGCCGTGGAGGTGGCCGACCTCGTGGGGTGGCGGCGGGCCCACCTCCGGCCCGACGAAGCGGTGCTGGCCGTGAGCGGTCCGGTCGAGCGCCGGGAGGTGCTGGGGGCGGTGCGGGGCGGAGTGGGGGAGTGGCGGACCGGGGCGGGCACCGTGGCCGCGCCGCCCCCCGGCTTCCGGGAGCTCCCCGCCGGGCTGGACCGACGCCGGATCCTGGTGCACCGTCCGGGCGTCCCCGAGACGGTGATCCAGGTGGGCGCGGTGCTGCCGGGACCCGGCGATCCCGACTGGACCCCGCTGGCGGTCCTGGACGGCGTGCTGGCTTCCCGCCCGGAGGAGCCTCTCGTGACCGTGCACCCGCCGGGAGCCCCCGAAGGGATCGTGGCGGGTGCGGCCACCTCGGTGCAGCGGCGTGCGGGGCCGGGTCTGTTCCAGGCGCGGGCGGCAGTGAGGGTCGGCGTGGCGGCCGACGTCGTGCGGGGGCTCCTCGCGGGCATCGCGGAGGCGGGCCGGGACTTCCCCTCGCCCTCCGACGTGGGGCCCGTCCGGGAGCGGCTCGCGCGGTCGTTCCGTGCCCAGGCGACGGTGCCCGTCGGCGCGGCGGCCCTCCTCGCGGCGAACCGGGTGATGGGGCTGCCCGACAGCCTCATGGCCAGCTACCCCCGCCGGGTGCGGCGCGTGGGGCCGCAGGAGGTGAGGGACGCGGCGGCCCAGCACCTCGACACGTCCCGCGTCAGCGTGGTGGTGGTCGGCGACGCCACGCTGCTCCGGGGGGAGCTGGAGGCCGCGGGAGCGTTCGACCTGGTGGACGCGCGGGGCGACCCGCTGGCCGCCGAGGACCTCGAGGTCCCCGAGGAGAGCCCCGCCCTCGACGCCTCCCTCCTGGAGCCGACGACCCTCCGCTACCGGATGGTCGTCCAGGGCCAGGAGCTGGGCACGGTCACCCGCGCTCTCGAACCCGGTCCGGACAGCCTGCCGGGGACGATGGTCTTCCGGTCCGAGACGGGGCTGGGGGGTCGGGAGGTCGGCCAGAGCGTCACCTTCACCCGCGAGGGCTTCCGCCCCGTGGCCGCCCGCTCCTCGATCGTCGGGCCCGGCGGCTCGGCGCTCCTGGAGGTGTCCGTCGCGGGTGGCCGGGTCCTTGGGAGGACGAGGGGAGGGCCGACGGGGGAGCGCTCGGTCGACATGCCGCTCCCAGACGGGGCGCTCGTGGGGGACATGCTGGAGCTGGCCTCCTGGCTCGTCCCGCTGGACGAGGGAGCCTCCTACCGGTTTCCGGTGGTCGCGCCGGACGCGGGGCGCACGTCCCCCGTGATCCTGCGGGTGGGACCCGTCGAGGAGGTGACGGTCCCGGCGGGGACGTTCCGGGCGCGGCTCGTCGAGACATCGGGGGCCGAGGCGCAGCGCTACTGGATCCGGATCGACGGCCCCCGGGTCCCCGTCCGGATCGAGCAGGCGGGCCGGCCCGTGGCCCTCGAGCTCGTCTCGACCGGATGAGCGTCTCGGTCCTCCTCCCAGTGCGGGACGGCGCCGCCTGGCTCTCCCAGTGCATCCGCTCCCTCGAAGGCCAGACCCTGCGCGACTTCGAGGTGGTGGCCGTCGACGACGGCTCGACCGACGGCACCGCCTCGGTGCTGGGCGACTGGAGCCAGCGGAATCCCCGGGTGACGATGCTCCGGCAGGAGCCCCTGGGGCTGGTCGCGGCCCTCGAGCGGGCGCGGGCGGCGGCCTCCGGGACGTGGCTGGCCCGCATGGACGCCGACGACGTCGCGCTCCCCGAGCGCCTGGAGCGACAGCTCGCCCTCGTGGAGGGCACCCCCGGGCTGGTGGGCTGCGGGTGCCGGATCGAGTACTTTCCCCGCGCCCGGCTCCGGGACGGGGCGCTCCGGTACGAACGCTGGCTCAACGGCCTGCTCGAGCCCGACGAGATCGAGCGCGACTTCTTCGTGGAGTGTCCCCTCGCCCACCCCACGTTCTTCGTGCGTGCGGAGGCGGTGGACGAGGTGGGGGGGTACCGGGACCGGGGATGGCCGGAGGACTACGACCTGCTGCTGCGGCTGCGGGAGGCCGGGGGGCGCTTCGCCAAGGTCGGGGCGATGCTGCTGCGCTGGCGGGACCGCTCGGACCGCCTGTCCCGCACGGCCGCCCCGTACGCCCCCGAGGCATTCCGGCGGTGCAAGGTCCACTTCCTGCTCCGGGACCACCTGGCGGACCGCGACGCCGTGGTCTGGGGGGCGGGGCCCACCGGCAAGGCGTTCGCGGTCGCGCTGGGCGAGGCCGGCGGGACCCTGCGGGCGTTCGTGGACCTGGACCCGCGCAAGATCGGCCAGGAGATCCACGGCGTCCCCGTCGTCCCCCCCGGGGCCGTCTCCGACCATCGCGACGCGTACGTGCTGGCGGCGGTCGGGCAGGAGGGAGCCCGTGAGGAGATCCGGGCTACTCTGCGGGGGGCGGGGTGGGCCGAGCCCGACGACTTCCGGGCGGTGGCGTGATGCTTCTCACTGCGCCGAAACCGTGCCAGATTGGACCCCGTACGGGCCTCGGCGGCCGGGCTCGCCGGCCAACCCTGCCGGGCTCCAGCGTGTCCAGAAGAGTATGAGCGAGCAGTCTCGAGGCCTTCCCGGATTCGTCGCCGAGCTGAAGCGGCGCCACGTGTTCCGCACGTTCATCGCGTACGGGGCGGCGGCGTTCGTGGTGCTGCAGGGCGCCGAGATCGTGCTCCCGGCGTTCGAGGTGGGCGAGTGGGCCCTCCAGCTCACCGTCGTGCTGTGCGTCCTCGGCCTCCCAGTCGTCCTCGCCCTCGCGTGGGTGTACGAGATCACGCCCCGGGGCATCCGCACCATGAAGGACCTCGACGTCGAGGGGGGGCGGGCGGTCCACGAGGGGAGCCTCCTGCCCCGGGTGGCGCTGCTGGTGGTGACCGTGGTGGCCGCGGGAGCGGCGGGGGCGTACTGGGTGCGGACGTCGGTGCCGGGCGTGGAGGCCGACCCCGTCGAGCCGCCGGCCAGGGAGGCGGCTCCCGCCTTCCGGCCGGCGAGCGACGAGGACCGCGACGTGCCCATCCGCTCGCTCGCCGTCCTCCCCCTCCAGAGCTACGCGCCCCCGTCCGCGGGCGAGGCCGGCGCCGCCGAGGGCGACTACTTCGCCGCCGGCATGCACGAGGCGCTGATCAGCCAGCTCAGCCGCATGGGCGCCTCCTTCCGGGTCATCAGCCGGACCACGGTCCAGCAGTACGACGCCACGGGTCGGAGCATCGCCCAGATCGGCGAGGACCTAGGGGTGGAGGGGATCGTCGAGGGGTCGGTGGTGCTCGACGACGACCGGGTGCGCATCACGGTCCAGCTCATCCACGCGCCGTCCGACACGCACCTCTGGTCGGCGGACTACGAACGGGAGCTGGAAGACATCATCGCCCTGCAGCGGGAGGTCGCGACGGCCATCGCCAGGGCCATCCTGGGGGAGCTCGACGAAGCCCCCGCGGGCCAGGTGATGGCCGAGGGCGAGGCGCCGGCACGGGAAGCCGACCCGGAGGCGGCCATGGCCGAGATGAAGGGGCGAGCCGCGCTGTCCGCCGCGGACGAGGGGGACGAATCGGCCGTCGAGGAGGCGCAGCGCCAGTTCGAGATCGCCCTGGAGCAGGACTCGTCCTACGCGCCGGCGCTCGTGGGGCTGGCCGGCTCGACGCTCATGAAGGAGCTGTCCGCGGGGGTCCCGTCGGCGGAGGTGATCGAGCGCGTCCGTTCCCAGGTCGACCGGGCCGTCCGGGCGGATCCCCGGAACGCCGAGGCCCGGGACCTCCGGACGCTGCTGTCGCGCTACGGCCCGGAGGTTCCCGAGGCGCCGCCGCCGCAGGCGCCGCCCGTCATGACCGACCTCGGGGCGCGGATCGTGGTCCTGAGCCACCGGGGCGACCACGAGACCGCCGGACGCGACGCCCGGCTCGAGGCGACCCGGACGCTGCGCTCGGTCGGTCGTACGGGCCAGGCTCGCGAGATGCTGGAGGGCCTGGTGGAGGACTTCCCCGATTTCGAGGAGGCGTGGCAGGAGCTGGAGCAGCTCCTCGTGACCACGGGGCGGGTCGGGGACGTGGTGGCGCTGCGGGAGCGGCGCGCGGCGGCCGGAGCCCGGGGCGTGGTGGAGGGCGGACCGTCGCTCGAGGCGCTCGCCGAGGCGATCGGGGAGGACGGCGCCCGGGGCTACTGGGAGTGGAGGCTGGAGGAGATCGAGGCCCTCGAGCGGGCGGGGGTCGACGTGTCGCCCGTGGACGAGGCCACGTGCTACGCCGCGCTGGGGGACGCACCGCGCGCCATGGAGGCGCTGACCGAGGCGGCCGAGGAGGGGGCGGACCTGCGCGCGCTCCGCTCGGACCCGACCTGGGATCCCTACCGCCGGGATCCGCTCTTCCGGGAGACCCTCTGGAAGGCGTTCGAGGAGGGCTTCGACTGGCGGTTCGAGACGGGGGGCGAGGAGGGGCGCCGACCGGGCGGCTGACCGCTGCGCGCAGGGCGCCGGCAGGGGGGTGGTTTCGGCTTGCCGAAACCACCCCTTTTTCGTTATTTTCCAATGATTTTCCGGACCCTACGAGCCCCCGTTTCCGGGGACCGTTCCGGGCCCCTCCCCGAGCATCCGCGAGCACGCCGGAAAGCCGCGCGCGTCCGACCCGCCCCGGGTCGACGTCCGCGGGCCGGAGGCATCCGGGTCGGCGGTGCGCCGGGTGGACGTCGCGGATGCGCGGGTCCGACGGTCCGGGGCCACGGAGTCCGGTGGCGGCTGACCCCCGAACGGTTCTGACATGGCAGACGAACTCGGTATCGAAGGCGGCGAGAAGGTCCTGAGCCGCCTGCTGGAAGACGAGATGCGGGACTCGTTCATCGACTATTCGATGAGCGTGATCGTGCAGCGAGCCCTTCCCGACGTGCGGGACGGGCTGAAGCCCGTGCACCGCCGCATCCTGTACGCAATGAGCGACCTGGGCCTGAGCCCGGGGCGGCCGTACAAGAAGAGCGCCACCGTCGTGGGTGAGGTGCTGGGCAAGTACCATCCCCACGGCGACTCGGCCGTGTACGACTCGCTGGTGCGGATGGTCCAGGACTTCAGCCTCCGCTATCCCCTCATCGACGGCCAGGGCAACTTCGGCTCGATCGACGGGGACTCCGCCGCGGCCTACCGGTACACCGAGGCGAGGCTCCAGGCGCTGGCCATGGAGCTCCTGGAGGACATCGACAAGGAGACCGTCACCTTCGTCGACAACTTCGACGGGCAGCGCCAGGAGCCGGTGGTGCTGCCGTCCAAGGCGCCGAACCTTCTGGTGAACGGCTCCAGCGGGATCGCCGTGGGCATGGCCACCAACATCCCGCCCCACAACCTCCGCGAGGTCGTCGAGGCGTGTACCGCGCTCATCGAGGACCCGGAGCTCTCCCAGGCGGAGCTCGAGGAGATCGTCCGGGGTCCCGACTTCCCGACCGGGGGCTACATCTGCGGCCGCGACGGCATCCGGGACGCCTACCGGACGGGGCGGGGACGGATCGTCGTGCGGGCACGTACCGAGATCGAGGAGATGCCGTCGGGGGACGAGCGGATCCTCGTCACCGAGGTCCCCTACATGGTGAACAAGTCCCGGCTGATCGAGCAGATCGCCCAGCTCGTGCGGGACAAGAAGCTCACCGAGATCCGCGACCTCCGGGACGAGTCGGACCGCGACGGCATCCGGATCGTCGTCGAGCTCAAGCGCGACGCCATCCCCCACATCGTCCTGAACCGGCTCTACAAGCACACCCAGATGCAGTCGACGTTCGGGGCGATCTTCCTCGCCCTGGTCGACGGCGTGCCGCGGGTGATGCCGATCCGGGAGATGCTCCAGCACTTCGTCGCCCACCGCCACACGGTGGTCGTGAAGCGCAGCGAATACGACCTCGGAAAGGCCCGGGACCGGGAGCACATCCTCGAGGGCCTCAAGGTCGCCGTCGACAACATCGACGAGGTCATCCGGATCATCCGGGCGTCCAATGACACCGAGGAGGCCTCGAACGCCCTCCAGGAGGCGTTCGAGCTGAGCGAGCGGCAGGCGAAGGCCATCCTCGACATGCGCCTGGGGAGGCTCACCGGTCTGGAGATGGAGAAGCTCGACGCCGAGCTGGCCGAGGTGCGGGCGACCATCGAGGAGCTGGAGGGCATCCTGGCCAGCCGGGAGCGGCGGATGGCGATCGTCTCCGGCGAGCTCGACGGGCTCGCCGAGAAGTACGGCGACGACCGTCGCACCGAGATCGTCGGCGAGTCCAGCGACCTCGACATCGAGGACCTGATCGCCGAGGAGGACATGGTCATCACCGTGTCCCACCAGGGCTACGTCAAGCGCCTGAACGTCGACACGTACCGGGCGCAGCGGCGGGGGGGCAGGGGTCTCAGGGGGATGCAGACCAAGGACGAGGACTTCGTCGAGCACCTCTTCGTGGCCTCGACCCACGACTACCTGATGATCTTCACCCGCGAGGGGCAGTGCCACTGGCTGAAGGTGTGGCAGATCCCCCAGGCCAGCCGTCAGAGCCGGGGCAAGCCCATCGTCAACCTCCTCAACATGCGGCGAGACGCCGAGCTGGCGGCGGTGGTGCCGGTGCGGGAGTTCCCCGACGACCAGTACCTGCTGTTCTCCACCCGCCTCGGGAAGATCAAGAAGACCGCGCTGAGCGCGTACTCGAACATCCGCTCGGTCGGCCTGAACGCCATCAACATCCGCGAGGGCGACGAGCTCATCGACGTGAAGGTCACCCACGGCGAGGACGAGGTCATCCTGGCCACCCGCGACGGCATGGCGATCCGCTTCAGCGAGGACGACGCCCGGCCCATGGGCAGGGCCACGGAGGGGGTGCGCGGGATCCGGCTCCGGCAGGGCGACGTGGTGGTCGGCATGGTGGTCATCCGACCCGATTCGAACCTGCTGGTGGTGACCGAGAACGGGATGGGGAAGCGGACCGACGTCGACGCCTACCGG
>JASFUL010000290.1:0-7005 GCA_050050315.1 Gemmatimonadota bacterium | reverse complement strand
CGTGGTGATCCTCCGGGATCACCTGGCCATCCGCGTGCCGGCCCCTCGGGCCGAGGGCCCCGCTCCGTGGCGCTCCCAGGGGGGACACCTGTACCTGACCGACCTCGACAACGGAGGCGCGTCCGGGCGGCGCCACACCTTCGTCGTCGGCCTCGACGCCGGCCGCACCTCGGCCGGTGCCGTCCAGGACCCCCTCCTGCTGGACGGAGAACGAAAGGCCCTCGACGAGGGTGCACTGCCCACCTCGGCCGCCCGCATCGAGGACTTCCGGTATCGTCTCGCGGCTCTCCTGGCCGGGCTCCGCGGCTCGGTGACGCTCAGCTACGCCGCGTGGGACCCCGGCGAGGCGCGTAGCCTCCTGCCCTCGCCCCTCCTGCTGCAGGCGCATCGTCTGCGAGTGGGAGACGACGGCGCCGGGTACGACGAGCTCCGCGAGAGCCTGGGCGATCCGGTCTCGCCGGTGCCCCGCGGTCCGGGGGAACGTTCGAGGCCCGTGGACGCCGCCGACGTCTGGCTGGAGGGCCTGACGAACGGGGGGGGACTCCTCGAGGGCGAGGCCCGGGTGCGGGAGGCCTACCCCGACCTCGATCGGGGGCTGAGGGGCCGGGACGCGCTGGCCGGTCCACCGTCCGGCCACCACGGCCTCGTCCGGGCACGCCGGCACCTCGACCCCCGGGAGGGCGGCCAGGTGCTCTCGGCCAGCCGGCTGGAGACGCTCGGGACCTGCCCCCGCCGCTACTTCTTCGCCTACGTGCTCGGGGTGCGACCGCCCCGTGACCCGTCCACGGACCCCGACGCCTGGCTGGACGCCCTGGAGCGGGGATCGCTCCTCCATTCGGTCTACGAGCGATCGCTTCGGGAGGCGAGGGAAGCCGGTCTGGTGCTGGACGAAGACGCCTTCGAGGATCGCGCCCTCGACGTGCTCCGGGACGAGGCGCGGCGCGTCGAGCAGTCCACGCCGCCGCCCTCGCGGGTGGTCCTGGAGCGCGAGATGGAGGCGCTGCGGGCCGACGTGCGCGCCTTCGTCGACATGGTCCGGGGCCAGGGGGACCGGTGGATCGAGGTGGAGCTCTCCTTCGGGATGCCCCGGGACGACCGGGAGCCGGTCGAGCTGGCGGTCCCCGGCGGGACGATCCGTCTGAGGGGAGCGATCGACCGGGTGGACGAGGTCGCCCGAGGTCTTCGCCTCGTGGACTACAAGACCGGCCGCAGCCCGGACCGCTTCCGGGAAGGGGGGACCTGGAAGGGGGGGCGACGCCTCCAGCACCTCCTCTACACCCGGGCCGCCGACGCTCTCTTCGGCCGGCCGGTCCACGGCCTCGCCTACCACTTCCCGACCCGGGCCGCCGAGAACGCGGTGGTCCCGTACCTGACGTCCGAGCTCACCGGTGGCCTCGGGCTGGTCGGGCGTCTCCTCGACGGCGTCGCCGCGGGCCGCTTCGTGCCCACGGAGGAGCGCGACGACTGCCGCTTCTGCGACTACCGGGCCGTGTGCGGGGTCACGGTCGACGACTACTCGAAGACGGAGAGCCCCCTGGCGGACTGGGCCGTGGAGCGCCTGGAGGAGGACGAGGCGTACGAGGCTCTGCGCGACGTGCGGCGGTGGGGGAGATGAGCGCCGAGCGGGCGCTCCCCGACCGGGGCGACCGGGACCGGATCGTCACGGACCTCGACCGAAACCTCCTGGTCGAGGCCGGCGCCGGATCCGGGAAGACCCGTGCGCTCGTGGAGCGCATGATCGCCCTCGTGCGGGACCGGGGCGTGGAGGTCGACGCCGTCGCGGCGGTGACCTTCACCCGGAAAGCCGCCAGCGAGCTGAGGGAGCGGTTCCAGAGCTACCTGGAGAAGGCCCTGGGCGACCCCGACCTTCCGGCCTCGGCGAGGGACCGGGTGGACCGGGCGCTCCGCTCCGTCGATCGGGCGTTCATCGGGACCATCCACTCCTTCTGTGCCCGCCTCCTGCGGGAGCGACCCCTGGAAGCGGGCCTGGATCCCGCCTTCAGCGAGACCTTCGAGGACGAAGAGGCCCGGCTCTGCCGGAAGTTCTGGGACCTGCATCTCGAGCGTGTCGCGGCGGCGGCGGACCCGGCCCTGGCGGAGCTTGCCCGGGTCGGCCTGGCGCCCCGGCTGCTCTACGACCTCTACGTGACCCTGCAGGCCAATCCCGACGTCCGCTTCGAGCCCGAGGGCGCCCTGCCCCCGGATCCGGCGGGGGTGGCGGCCGTCCGGGCGGAGCTCGGTCGCCTCCTCGACCGGGCGGCGGAGCTGATCCCCCACCCCTGTCCCCACCCGAAGGGTCCCGACCGGGTCCAGGGTCGGCTGAAGCGTGCCCTCTTCCTCCGCAGGATCACCGACTGGCGCGACGAGCGGGACTTCTTCGACGCCCTCGGGGAGCTGGCCGGGAAGAAGTACGACTGCACCTACGTGCGATGGTCCGGGGACCCCGCGGTGAAGGAGGAGGTGAAGCGGCTGGAGACGTGGTGCGGGGAGCTTCTCGCGCCCGGTGGGCGGGGCGCGGCCCTCATGGAGCAGTGGTGGGCCCACCGGTACCCCGTGGCGATTCGCTTTGCCCGGGACGCGGCCCGGGCATACGCCCGTCACCGGCAGGTGGCCGGCCGGCTCAACTTCAACGACCTGTTGATGCACACGGCCGCCCTGCTCCGGCGGAGCCCGCGGGCGCGGGAGGACCTGGGGCGCCGGTACCGTTACCTGCTGGTGGACGAGTTCCAGGACACGGACCCGGTCCAGGCCGAGGTGGCGTTCCTGCTCGCTTCCCCCGCGGAGCAGGGCACGCGCTGGGAGGAGGTCGAGCCGCGCTCCGGGCAGCTCTTCGTGGTGGGCGATCCCAAGCAGAGCATCTATCGGTTCCGCCGGGCGGACATGGCGGTCTACGATACCGTCCGCCGCCGCTTCGAGGCGTTCGGGGACGTGCTCCGGCTCACGGCCAACTTCCGCTCGGCGCCCGCCATCGGTGCCCTCGTGAACGACACCTTCCCCGGCGACGAGCGCTTCCCGGACGAGCCGACTCCGTACCAGGCCGCGTTCGCGCCCCTGCTTCCCCAGCCCCCCGAGGAGCCGCGGGCCGTCGAGGGCGTCTTCCACTACGCGTGCGACCCCCCGGGCTCTTCGAAGAACGACGTGGCCCGGGACGATGCGGCCCGTCTCGCCGCGTGGATCGCCCGGCGCAGTCTCGGCGACCATGCGGACCGGTCGCCGGGTGACTTCCTCGTGCTGACCTGGGGTCGCCGTCGGCTGCCGAAGTACGTCCGGGCCCTCGAGGGGTGGGGGTTGCCGGTGCAGGTCTCCGGCGCCGGCGTGACCGCGGAGGCGGAGCTCCACGAGCTGATGGTGCTCCTTCGGGCGCTCATCGATCCGGGCGATCCGGTGGCGACCGTGGCGGCGTTGAGCGGGGTGTTCTTCGGTCTCGATGCGGAGCGGCTCCTGTCCCACCGCGAGCGAGGGGGGCGCTTCGACCTCCGGATGCCCCTCTCCCCGAAGGCCGGGGACCGGGGAGGAGACGGCGGGGACCCGGACGTGCTCGCGGCGTTGACACGCCTGCGCGGATGGTGGCGCCGAGGTCGCTCCGAGCCCGCCGACCTGGTGGTCGGCGAGATCGTCGAGTCGCTGGGGCTCGTTCCGTGGGCGGCCTCGGGGGACCTGGGACAGCTGCGGGCGGGGGCGCTCCTCTACGGGCTGGACGCGGTGCGCGCGGCTGCCCTCGACGGCGACGCCTCGCTGGCGGGGGCCCTGGACGCGCTGGAGGGGGTCGTGGAGGCCCGGGAGGCCGAGGCGTCGCTCGAGCCCGGACGGCGGGACGCCGTGCGCGTGATGAACCTCCACAAGGCGAAGGGCCTGGAGGCACCGGTGGTGATCCTGGCGGCGCCCTTCGAGCCCTACGACCCGAAACCGACGATGCACGTCCAACGCGGGGACGGACGCGAGAGCCTGGGCTGGCTCGTGGTCCGGCAGCGCTCGGGGTACAAGCAGAACGTGGTGGCCCGCCCGCTGGACTGGGAGAAACGGGAACGGGAGGAGACCCTCCACCAGGCGGCGGAGGACGTGCGCCTCCGGTACGTGGCCGCGACCCGGGCACGGGACGAGCTGGTGGTCGCGCGCTTTCCCGCGAGGGACGGGAACTCGCCCTGGGCCCTCCTCCACCCCTGGCTGGACGAGCACGCTGTGGAGCTCGATCTCCCTCGTGAGGCCCCGCCGTCCCCCCGGATCCTGGAGGTTCCGGGGGACGCCATGCGCCGGCGGGTCCTGGCGGTCGAGGGCGAGCGTGCGCTCCGGAGCGCCCCGACCTACCGCTTCGACACGGCGACGGCCCGGGCCAAGGCTTCGCCCGGCGAGGAGGGAGGAAGCGGCGGGCGGTCGCGGTCGGGCGCGGGCGGCGAGGAGGCCCTGGGCGGCCCTCAGATGGAGCTGTTCGCGGCCCCGCCCTCCCCCCGGGACGCCGCCGGAGGACACGGTCCGGAGGAGGACGGCCCGGCCTCGCCCGCCTCCGACCCGGAGCGCCCGGGCCTCCACCAGGGCCCCGACTGGGGGAGCGCCGTGCACGCGACGCTCGAGGCGGCGGCCCGTGGGGCGGAGGGGAATGTCCTCCGCTCCATGGCGCGGGCGCACCTGCTGGAGTACGAGCGTCCGGTGGACGAAGGCGGGGAGCCGGTGGAGCTCCCCCGTCTGCTGGAGACGGTGGAGGCGGTCCGTGGCTCCGACGTGTGGCGGCGGGCCGAGCGGGCCCAGCGCCGCCTGGCCGAGGTCCCCTTCGCCCGGGAGCTTCCGGACGAGGAGGTGCCGACCTGGCTCGACGGCCAGGTGGACCTGGCGTTCCGGGAGGCCGACGGGTGGGTGCTCGTCGACTGGAAGACCGACGTCGATCCGTCGCGGCGGGTCGCGGCGTACCGACGCCAGCTCCGGGTCTACGGCGAGGCGTGGGAGGAGGTGACCGGCGAGCCGGTCAAGGAGCTTCTCATCCTCTTCACGCGCACCCGGACCGCCCAGGCGGTGTAGCTACACATGTCATGTCCTCGCTCTCCGGAAGGATCACCCGCGCCGTCACGCCGCCGGCCCACCGCTGGCGGTGGCCGATCTTCCTCGTCTGTTCGGCCCTCGTGGTCCTCACGGCCTGGGCGGACCGACAGGCCGCGGCCGCCGTCCGTCTCGACGCGCTCTACTTCGGGATCGTCGCCGTCACGGCGTGGTTCACGGGGCCGTGGTCGGGAGCCGGTGTGGGCTTCCTGGCCGTCGCCCTCGGCGTCGCGGGCGAGATGGGCGGCTTCTCCGTCGCGACCGCCCTCTGGAACGGCGCGGCCACCCTCGCCATCTACCTCACGGCGGTCTTCCTGCTGGCCGCGCTCCGCCGGAGCTGGCTCGACCAGCAGGCCGCCGCCCGCACCGATCCCCTCACGGGTCTGCCGAACCGTCGCGCCTTCCACGGGCTCCTCGAGGTCGAGGTGCAGCGCGCGCGCCGCTACGGCAGCGCGTTCGCGGTCGCGTATCTGGACCTGGACGGCTTCAAGAGCGTGAACGACCGCTACGGGCACCAGGCCGGGGATCGGGCTCTCCGCGCGGTCGGGCGCGTCCTCTCCTCGGAGCTCCGGGACGCCGACACGGTCGCGCGACTCGGGGGGGACGAGTTCGCCATGCTCCTGCCCGAGACGTCCCTCGACGGGGCGGTGACGCTGATGGAGCGGGTCGGGGGACGCCTGCGTGGCGCCCTGGCTCGGGAGGGGTGGGACGGCGTCACCGCGAGCGTCGGAGTGCACGCCCCGGGGCCGTCGATCCCGGATCCGGACGAGATCATCCGGCGGGCCGACGACCTCATGTACGAGGCCAAGCGGAGCGGCAAGGACCGCATCCGGGCGGGAGGTCCCGAGGTGGCCGGCCAGGGCCTCCTGTGACCCGGCCCGGCCTGGAGCACGACCCCGTGTGCGGGACCCAGTGATCCACGTCGTGAACGGCCTGCTCGCCGCCGGCCTGCTGGCGGCGTCGGTCCTGGCGTGGTTCGGGCTTCCGGACGTGATTCCGGTCCACTTCGACCTCGCCGGGAACCCCGACCGCTGGGCGCGCACCTCGCTGGTGTCGTGGTTCGCCCTGCCCGTGCTGGCCATGGGCCTCACGGCGTTCCTGTACCTCGTGGCCGCGTGGCTCCCAGGGCATCCGCGGTGGCTCAACTTCCCCGGGAAGGAGCGCTACCTGGAGCTACCGCGCCGGGAGCGGGCTCCGGTGGATCGCGTGATCCGGTCGATCCTCCACGGGTCGGGCACCCTCGTGCTCGTGCTCTTCGGGGTGATTCAGCTCCTCGTGTACCGGCAGGCCACGGGACTCGACCCTGGTTGGCTACCGGCGCTGATCCTGATCCTGGCCCTCGGAAGCGGCCCGGCCATCGCGGGGGTGGCGCTGGTCCGCCTCCAGCGGGCGCTGGACGTGGCCTGGCGCCGTCATCGGGCGGCGGGGGGCGGCTGAGTCAGGCGCCGTCGAGCTGGTCCAGGGTCTCCCGCATCAGCCACAGGTGGCGGTCGTTGTGGGCGGCCATGTGACCCACCGACTGGTGGACGGGAAACCGGATGAAGCGGAGGAGCGGAACGAAAGGTGAGGCGATGCGGGCCCGGCCCAGGTCCACCTCCTCACCGTCCTCGAGGATTCCCCGCAGCCGTTCCTGGCACCGTCCGAACTCGTCGAGCACGGCACCGCGCTCGATGGCTTCGACCCCGGGGGGCTGCATCGCGCCGAAGGTCTTGACGCGCCGCCGGGGCGGCGGCTCGAGAAGGGCGTGGAACTTCCGCCCCATCCACGTCTCCCGGAGCTCGCCGCCTCCCGGTCGCCAACCCCGCCGCCGGCCTCGCTCCACGGCGGTCTCCATGGCGTCCAGGTACGGCCCGAGGGTGTTGCACAGGTGGGCCAGGTGCTCCGCCACGGACCAGCGGCCCGCCGCCGGTCTGCGGGAGAACGTCGGCAGGTCGAGGGACCGGGCCAGCTCGGCGATCTCGCCGGTCTGGCGCCGGA
>JASFUL010000289.1:0-7005 GCA_050050315.1 Gemmatimonadota bacterium | reverse complement strand
GGCCGCCGAGCACGGCCTCCCCGGCACCCCCCTGGGCCGCCGCGGTCCCCACCGCCGCGCACACGGCCATCCCCGCCCACACCACTCCCCTCCTGACGACCCTCATCGCTCGCTCCTCTCGTCGGCACCCGGTCCGTCTCGACCGCACAAGCTAGTCGCCCATCACCCGTTCCAGAAACTCCAGCGACCACCGGGAGAACCAGCCGGCATCGACGCGCTCCTCCGGCGTCGACGCCAGGTGGGTCCGCTCGGCCTCCCGCTCCCCCGTCCAACGACTGGCGGAGTAGGCCCACGGATCGGGGGTCCCCCAGGCGAGCTCGAGCGTCGCCTTCGGCGGCCCGTGCCGTCGGAGGAGGGCCGGACGCGGCCACACCAGGAACCGGATCCGGGGCGGATCCAGGTCGATCAAGTCCTGGGTGGCCGCGCCGTGTCCCGCGTCCAGCAGGCGTGCCTGGAGGTCGAGGAGAAGGGGGAGGGCGTGCTCGCGAAGCGTCGTCCTTGCCCGGAGGAGGCCCGCGTCGGGAGGCCCGGCCGCCGAGCCCGGCGACGCCTCGTCGCGGGCGGGCGGACCGGGTCCGTCACTCATCCGCTCAAGGCCTCGCGCACGAAGACGTGGAGCTGCTCCTTGACCCACGTCATGTCGACGACGCCCTCACGGGCGGCGGCCTGACACCCCATCGTACCGAGGCCTCCACTCGTCCAGCGATTCACGCACATCCGGTCCTCGTTGGGATCTCCCCACACGAACTCGAGGCTGGTGCGCGGCCTCTCTCCCTCGGGGGGATCGAGTGGGCCCGGCTTCACCCAGAGATGGATCCGGACGTTCGGCGGGTAGGCGTCCAGCATCTCGTCGAGGGTCACCTGGTGGCCCGCCTCGCCGATCCGGCGGACCGCGTCCCTCACCGTCGGCACGACGTGCCGTCGGAGCAGGTCGGCACCCTTCTGTCGATTCGACTCGAGGCGCCGCGCCCGCTCGACCAGCGCGCGGGTCTCGTCCTGCTTGCGCCGGTCGTAGGACTCCAGCAGCTGGTCGAGCCGATCGATGCCTGAGGATTCCACGGAACCGTCTTCCCGGGTCGATGGGGTGCCGTATTCCCAAGCTACCTATAAACATACGTTCCGAGCAACAGTCCCGACCGGTCCTGGAGCGCGGCACGAGGCGCCCCTCTCCGAACCTCACCCGAACCCCCGAAACGGGTCGCTCCGGCCCCGGCTACCCCTCGGCCCGCACCGCCGCCGCCGGGTCGATCCGGGTCGCCCTCCAGGCGGGCATCCAGCTCGCGATCACCGCCGCGCCGAGGAGGGTCGCGGCGGCCGCGGCGTAGACCCTGGGGTCGAGGGCCTCGACGCCCCAGAGCCGGCTTTCCATCAGGCGGCCGAGCAGCGCCGCGAGAGCGAGCCCGAGCGGCACTCCCGGGAGGGTCAGGGCGAGCCCCCTCCGGAGCATGAGCGTCCGCACCGAGCCGCCCCGGGCTCCCAGGGCCAGCCGGATGCCCATCTCCCGCCTGCGGGAGGTGACGGTGAAGCTCAGGACGCCGTAGAGCCCGACCCCCGACAGCAGGAGCGCCAGCGACGCGAAGAAGGTGGTGAGGCGGGCCAGCAGCCGCTCCTCCTGGAACGTCGCGTCCACTCTCCGCTGGAGCGGCTGCACGTCGTACAGGGGGAGGGAGGGGTCGAGGGCTCGGATCGCTCCGCGGAGACGTCCGGCCAGGCCCGGGACACGGCCGCGGGCGTAGAGCGTGGCCCACCCCGGATTCCAGGGCTGGCCGAGCGGTTCCAGCAGGAGCTGAGCGCCGTCGTCCCGCACGCCGCCCACGCGCACGTCGTCCACCACGCCCACCACCTCGAACGTCCTCCCCTCCGGTCGGTACGCGAGCTCCAGCTCCCTGCCCACCACCTGTTCCGGACCGGTCCCGAAGAGCTCCCGGGCCAGCCCGCGGCTCACGATCACGACGTCCGGGGCGGGCTCCGCCGTGACCTCGCTCGGCAGGAAGTCCCGGCCCGCCACCAGCTCGATCCCCACGGCCGCCAGGAACCCGTCGCTCACCTGGTTGGTCCAGGTCGACACGGCGCCCTCCTCGGGCGTCCCCGCCGGCCGGGCGCTCCCGTCGGAGCCGATCCTGCCGTGGAGCGGGACGGCGGCGAGCCCCGCGGCCTCGACGCCCGCCAGGGCCCGGGCCCTGGGCAACAGCTCTCGCCAGAAGGAGGTCCGCTCGTCGGGCCCGTACCCCTGGGTCCCCGGATCGACCGTGGCCTCCAGGACGTCCGCCGGCTCGAAGCCGAGGCGGACGTCCCCCAGACCCCGGACGGTGAGCAGCATGAGGCCCGCGCCGACCAGGAGGGACAGCGACAGCGCGACCTGGGCGGTCAACAGGAGCCGCCGGAGCCCGACCCGGCTGCGGCGGGGCGCCACCCGCCTCTCTCCCGGGAGCAGCAGGTCGCTCCGGCGCGCCACCGACACCGCAGGCGCCAGCGAGAACAGCAGCCCGGTCACCAGGGAGGTGCCCAACGCGAACAGGATCACACGGCCGTCGATCTCGACGGAGGCCAGGTCGGGGAGCCACTGGAGGAGCCGGCTGCGCCCGAAGGCCAGCAGCACGACCTTCGCCGTCCCGAGGCCCACCGCGCCGCCGGCCACCGCCAGGAGCAGGCCCTCGCCGAGGAGGGTCGCGACGATGCGGCCCCGAGCGGCTCCCAGCGCCCGCCGCACCGCCACGTCGTGGACCCGGGTGGAGGCCCGGGCCAGGAGCAGGTTCCCGGCGTTGGCGCAGCCCAGGGCGAGGAGCGCCCCCACGGCGGCCAGCAGAATCCCGAGCGTCGTCCGCGCCCGCTCTCGCGTCCAGGGCGACACGCCGACGCCCTTCTCGACCACGGGCACGAAGTGGTCGAGGGAGCCGGCGGCTCCGTAGGCCTCCACGAGGGCCTCCCGGGCCGCCCGCAGCTGCGCCTCCGCCTGCTCGACGGTCGCTCCGTCGCGGAGACGTCCGAGGGCCGTGAAGTACAGGGTCCGGTCCCGCGCCGAGAGGATGTCGGTCGGGTAGGTCGGGAGGACGGACCCGTGGGCCTCCGCTGGCACCCACAGCTCGGTCCGGTGCTCGGTCGGCGCGGGGCCGTGGAAGTCCGGGGGGGCGACCCCGACGATCACGAAGGGCTGGCCATTGAGAGTGAGGGTCGACCCGAGGACGTCGGCGTCACCTCTCAGGGGCCCGGACCAGAGCCGATGGCTCACCACGACCTGACGGGGATCCCTACCCCCCGAGGGGTCGGCCACCCGTCCCAGCTCCAGCTCGACGCCGAGCGTGGCGAAGTAGTCGTCCGTGGTCACCTCCGCCGGGACCCGGATCGGCTCGACGGCCCCCGGGAGGAGGAGGTGGGCCTCCGTCCGGTGGAGGGCGGTGAAGTGCTCCAGCGCCGCCGCGCGATCGCGAAGATCGAGGAAGTCGGGATGGGAGACCAGGAACCACGACTGGCCCCGCTCCTCGTGCTGGAAGCGCACGGTCACGATCCGGTCCTGTCCTCGCACCCCGGGCACGGGCCGCACGACCATCCAGTCGGCGATGCTGTAGACGGCCGTCGCCGATCCGATCCCGAGGCCCAGCGTGGCGACCACCGCCCCGACGAAGCCGGGGCTCCGTCGCAGGCTCCGGAGGGAGCCACCGATCTCCGATCCCATCCCCATCGTCCACCTCCCGGCCCCTCGTTCGTCCAGGCGCGCCCGGAGCCCGCTCGCGAGCGCGTCCCCACCCACCTCCATCCAGTAGCGGGCCGCACCGACGATCGGAGTCCCGTACCGGGGCTCGGCCCGCTGTCGCTCCAGGAACCGGAGGAAGTCCGCCCCGTGACGGCGCCGGAAGCCGGGCGGATAGACCCGGAGCAGGATCCTGGCCAGCCGGCCGGGCCCGCGGCGCCTCACGTGGCCAGCGCCCCGCGCGCCAGCCGGACGTCGGCCTCCAGTCGGCCCAGCTCGGCCTCGAGCACGCGCCGCCCGAGCTCGGTCGCCTCGTAGAAGCGCCACCGTGAGCTGGCCTCGTCCTCCATTTGCGGAGGAGTGGCGGTCTCCCGTATGAGCCCGTCCCGCTCCATCCTCTGGAGGGCCGTGTAGAGGGTGCCCGCCCCGAGCCGGACCCGACCCCCCGTGCGCTCCTCGATCTCCCGCTTGAGTCCGTACCCGTGCCCCGGGTCCCGCACGAGGCTCGACAGGAGCTGCAAGGTCGCGGGGGTGAGGGGGAGGAGGTCGGCGGCGGTCTTCTCGGCCATGGGGTCCCCTCGCATGGACGGTGCGCGGCCGCCGTCCGCCGGTCGCGGAAGGGCGACACTATCGCTCTTCGATGATCGAAGATCGATAATAGGAGGCCGGCCCTGTCCCGGCAAGGGGGAGGGCGCTCCCCCTCGGGCGCTCGTCAGCCCCCCCGATCCTCCCGGATCGCGCGCAGCAGCCGCCGGGCCGCCTCGTCCATCCCGATGCGGCCGTCCAGGTAGGGCTGCCAGTGCCGCTCCATCGGCTCCCGGAGCTCGGGCCACGCCCGGTCGAAGAGCCCTTCGGAGTAGAGGTACGGGTGATAGTCGGTACCCCGCTCCGCCAGCAGGGCCTCGAGCGCCCGCCCCGTGGTGTAGAACAGGACCACGTGCCAGAGCTCGGGCGGGAGCCTCTCGACGCCCGCCTCCCGGGCGGCCGACCCGAGCGCCCGCGCCACGGCGCCGGAGCGCGGGCCCACGAGCGTGTGCGACGCCTCGTGGAAGACGATCTCCAGCGCGGTGTTCCCGTCGTACGCCCTCAGGGCCGTGCCGACCAGGATGTGATCCGGGTCCAGGACCGTGTTGGCGCCCGTGCGGCTCCCGCGCCCCGCCACGTCCACCGGGATCGGCAACACCCATTCACCCTGGTAGAGTCGGGCCAACCGGACCGTGAGCGAATCCTCGACCGCCCGGACGCGGGGGACGACCCCGGCGATCCAGCGTCGATTCCGGGCGTCGTGGTCCCCCCACCAGCAGGCGCGGTACGCAGGCAGCGCGGCGTCGAGGTGCTCGACCGCCGCGTCGACCACGGAGTCCGGGGCGATCTCGACCTCCGGATGTCCGATCAGATGGAAGCGAAGGTCGATCAGGACGTCCCGGCGATCCCGATTCGCCGCCGACAGCCTGTCCCGGTAGAAGCCGGCGGCCCGGCGGAACGCCTCCCCGTCGGGAGCGTCCAGCCGGTCCAGGCAGCCGGGACGTGGATCCACCGGGTCGCGGGACTCGAGGCGCCAGACCAGGAGGTCGTGGAGGTTGACCCTGGGGTCGCTGAAGAACGAGAAGGTCGCGGTGGCGGCGACGAAGGCGTCGGGACGGCCGAAGTCCTGTCCGGGAGGCCGCTGCGCCGACGCCGCCGGTGCGAACACGAGGGTGACGAGCGTCACGGCCGCGGTGAGGTGTCGCATGGAGGGTACCCCTGTCGGGTCGAGTACGGGCACCTCGGCACGGGTGCCCGACTCCCCCCAGACTAGGCCACCCTGGCCCCCGCGTCTTGAAGGAATCGGAAGGACGGAGCTAGCGGTCCATCCCGTCTCCCCACCCGAGCACGACCCGCGTAACCCCGTCCTCCCGCGTGGCGAGGAAGAAGACGGTGCGGTCCGGATCGGCCGAGAGGTCCGTGGCGAACACCGAGGCGCTCCGGCCGTCCCGCGCCTCCAACCGATGCGCACCGCGCCGCTGGTAGCCCTCGTCCTCGAGCCGAGCGCCGTACGCCTCGACCAGGGCGTCGGCGTCGCCGTCGGTCTCCCAGCTCACCACGCCGAAGGCGCCCTCGCTCGACGAGGCCGAGAAGCCCTCGAGCACGCGCTCCGGCATCCCGGAGGGGCGATGGACCCAGGCCGGGGCATGCCTGGCGGCCTCCCCCGCCCCGAAGCGGACGGTCTCACCGTCGGCCTCGATCACGAGCTCGCCGCCCTCGCCCCGGCGGGCCAGGTCCATCCGGACGTCGCCGTCGGGCGTGCGGACGACCAACGATCCACCCTCCTCGTTGCCGCGGAGGTCGGCGCGCACGTCACCCTCCCCGGTCCGGATGAGGAGCGATCCCTCCACCAGGTCGCGGAGCTCGGCCTCGTCCATCCGGCCCTTCCGGAGGTTCGACAGGATCAGGTTGCCCACCTCGGGATCGGCCGCGATCAGCCCGGGCTCGACGTCGGCGAGCGTGCTGGCCAGCACGCCGGCGATGGCCGCCGGGACCTCGTCTCGGGCCTCGTCCTCGAACTGCGCCGCGAACTCCTCGACCTCGTTCTTCACGACGTGGATCGCGTACGCTACGCCGGCCACGCCCGCGACCAGGAAGGCGGTCAGCCCGATCAGGACCCAGCCCAGGGCCGACGGTCCTCGCCGGGTCCGGGCTCCATAGGCTCGTTCGAGCTCATCGTACATGATCGCTCCTCGCGTCGTGATGCCCATCCAACCGGCCGAGCCCCTTTCGAGCCGCTCGTCGGAACCACCCGAGCGGGTTGTGAGCGGCCGGTCCACATTCCCTCCTACGAGGGAGGTCGGGAGGATGTTCTGAGCCGGACGCGCGAGCCCGGGTGCGTCACCGACAGGGACACGACGCCGATTGCCACGGCCTGGAGGGGGACGCACCTTGGGTCCTGGGAAATGCAGGGGCGAACCGACGAGGAGCAGCGAATGGTCTTCCGCACCGTGGTCGTTCTCACCATCGCCCTGGCGTCGGCGGCCCCGGCGTCGAGCCAGGAGGGTCCACCCGAGGGCCTCACCGGTACCGTCGTGGTCGTGAACAAGCAAGGGAACGACGCCAGCTTCATCGACCTGGCCACCGGTACGGTCGTGGCTACGGCCCCCACGGGTGAGGGCCCCCACGAGCTCGTGGTCTCCCCGGACGGACGCACGGCGGTGGCCACCGACTACGACGGCGGGAACTCCCTGACGGTCTTCGACGTCGCCGGGGGCCGTCGGCTCCGGACCATCGATCTGGCCGCCTTCCCCCGACCCCACGGCATCTCCTTCATGCCGGGGGGCGAGGTC
>JASFUL010000288.1:0-7052 GCA_050050315.1 Gemmatimonadota bacterium | reverse complement strand
GGTCGGTGACGCTGGCCGTGCCGGGGGACAGCGTGGAGGTCGCGGCCCGCCTCGGCGATCGGGTCGCGGACGAGGTGACGCTGACCCTCGAGACCGAGTCCCGGTGGATCGGCCATCTCCCGGTCGTGGTCCCGGGTGCTCTCGAGCGGGGCGTGGTCCGGGCCGCCGCGCCGGGAAGGGCGACCGTCGGCGTACGGGCGTTCGGGATCGACATGGGCACCGTGACGGCCCGGATGACGCCGCCGTCCCCGGCCGTCTTCGACGCGACGCAGAACGACTGGCCGACGGACGCCACCGTGACGCTCCACGGGTATCGCATGAACGAGGTCGGGCAGGACGCGGTGACCGTCGGGGGCGTGTCGGCGACGTGGCTGGCCGCGGACTCGGCGACGATGCGCGTCGACCCCGGAACCCTCGAGACGGAGGAGTGCGTCCGCTCCGCCGACGTCCCGCTCGAGGTGGCTGACGTCCCGGTCCACGGCGGGGAGACCGTCGTGCATCAGCCGGCGCCGGCCGACCCCCTGGCCGTGGGCGAGGCCCGGACCGTGGGCCCGTCCTTCTGCCTGCGAGTTCCCCCGGGAGAGCCGGCGCGTTACGCGGTGGCGAAGCTGGACCGCGCCCTGATCGAGGCGTCGAAGGTGGGACGCGAGCCGTTCGGGGGCGCGTCCGTCCACGCCTTCAGCCTGGCCGACCGGAGCGTCGGTGCGGGAGGTCCGGCCCGGGCCCCCTCGCCCCGGACGCCCCCGGCGGCGGCCGGGCCGGGACCGACCGACGCGCTGATCGGAACGGCGATGCCGACGGGCGCGCCCGACCGGGCGTCCCCGATCTTCGACCGATCCACCCCCTGGCGGGTCGGAGATTCCTTCACCCAGGACTTCTCGCCGCTCACCTCACCCGTCGAGTGGCGTGTGGCGGCCGTCTACCCGCCCAATCTGGTCGTCGCGATCCCCGACGCCGACTTCGACCAGATCTGGCGGGACCCGATCGTCGAGCGCGTCGAACGATCCTTCGCCCCGGTGGCCGAGGAGCGGATCCGGGCGGTCTACGAGGGCACGTTCGGCTCCTCCGCGCTTCCCGTGTCGAGCGCGGGCTCGGGCCAGCTGGTCGTCCTCGTCTCCTTCCTGCCATCCGGTGTGGCCGGATCGGCCGGCTGCCGGGTGATGTTCCTCGACCTGGATCTGACGGGCCTCCGCCCCGACGGCACGATCCTGGAGTGGGGTCCGGATCGCACCTTCCTGCCCGTCCTGGGCCACGAGCTGGCGCACAGCTGGCACTGCAGCCGGAACGGCTTCTTCAGCGGGGCGAGGTGGGTGGTCGAGGGTCTCGCCGACTTCATCTCCGAAGAGGTGGCGAGGGTGCGGGCCGGGATCGGGATCGACGAGAACCGACCCTGGCAAGGTGCGGTGGACTGGACCCAGACCCCGATCGGGGGGGACTTCAGAAACGGTTACGCGGAGAGCGCACACTTCCTGCGGCACCTGGCCTGGACGCTGGCGTGGAGCGGGTTGCCGTGGGAGGAGGCGAGGCGGGTGGCCTCGAAGGGAGCCGAAGAGGGGTGGTACGGCCGACAGCCGGCCGACGGTCCGGGCCTCACGACGCGCATGCGCGAGCGCGTCCGCTCCGACTGGGATCCCGTCGAGGCGCGCCTCGACTGGGTGCTCTCGATCGCCGTGGACGACCGGGGCACGGACCTCGCGCCGATCTACGACGCGCCCGACGTCCTGGAGAGCTGGCGGCCCGTGGAGGTCGTGTTCGACCTGGTCGGTCCCGGCTTCCACTTCGGCTCGCTCCGGGCCGGAGAGGGACGGGTCCTGGACCTGGTCGGGAATCCCGGGTCCAACGGCTACGCCCTCGTCGAGGACCCGAACGGTCTGGGGATCGTCCTCGAAGGGAACGCGGACACGGACACCGTGGTCTGGAAGATCCTCCGGTTCCGGTAGGGCCCGCGAGCACGACCCTCGACGCCGACCGGCAGCGTCGTGCTCCGGGGTCTCGCACCCCTCCCCTTTGACGGAACGCGTCCGGACCCGGAGTGTTGCACCCCACCGTCCGACCGACGGGGGTCTCCTCCGGAGTCGTCGGAATCGTAGCTCACTCTTCTCATGGGGGCTTTCGTGAGAGCCATCCTCTCTGCGCTGACCGTGTCGCTGTTGCTGGCCGGCGGGCTCGACGCCCAGCAGGCGACCCGGACCGAGCCCGTGGAGGGCATCCGGGACAATACCACCGGCTACCACGCGCTGGTGGGCGCCCGGGTCGTGACGGCGCCCGGACGGGCGCTCGACGACGCGACCATCGTCATACGCGACGGGATCATCCAGTCCGTAGGCCGCAATCAGGACGCCCCGGCGGGTGCCCGGGTCTGGGACCTGGCGGGACACACCGTCTACCCCGGATTCATCGACGCCCACGCCGACCTCGGCATGGACGACGTCCCCGAGGGGGGCGACGTCGGCCCGACCCACTGGAATCCGCAGGTGCGGGCGTGGTTCAGCACCACCGACAACCTCCAGGACGACGAGGAGCTGCGCCGGGGGCTCCGCTCCCAGGGCTTCGGCACGGCGATGGTGGTGCCTAGGCAGGGGATCTTCCGGGGCACGACCTCGGTCGTCGACCTGAGCGACACGGGCGTGCGCGACCGCGTGTTGCGGCCGGACGTGGCGCAGTCGCTGGGCTTCCAGCGTTCCTTCGAGCTCGGGGGCCGATACCCGAACTCGGCGATGGGCGTGATCGCCCTCATGAAGCAGGCCCTCATGGACGCCGACTGGTACGTCCGCGCGTGGGACGCGTACGAATCCAGCGGTCGGGCCTTCCTGCCGCCGGAGACGAGCGCCGCCCTCGAGGCCCTCGAGCCCGTCGTCCAGGGACGGCAGCCCGTCGTCTTCGAGACGCGGAGCGAGGAGGAGTACCTCCGGGGCTACAAGCTGGCCGGGGATTTCGGCCTGACCCCCTGGTTCCGGGGAAGCGGTGAGGAGTACCGGCTCATCGACGTCATCGCCGGGCGCACCGATCCGCTCATCGTCCCCCTGGACTTTCCGGACGCGCCGGAGGTGGACGACCCGGAGTCGGCGCTGGACGCCGACCTCGCGGAGCTGCGTCACTGGTATCTGGCGCCGACGAACCCGGCGCAGCTGGCCGACGCGGGAGTCCCCTTCGCCATCACGGCCGACGGTCTCTCGTCGGTGAACGACTTCCTCCCGAACCTGCGGACCGCGGTGGCGCGCGGGCTCTCTCCCGAGGACGCCCTGGCCGCGCTGACCACGACCCCGGCCGGCTGGCTGGGGATCCAGAGGACGCACGGGACGATCGAGGAGGGCAAGGTCGCCAACCTGGTCGTGGCCGAGGGCGACCTGTTCACCGAGGAGGCCGACATCCGCGACGTGTGGGTGCGCGGGATGCCGTACGGGGTGACCCGCGTCGCCCAGATCGATCCGCGGGGAACGTGGACGATCTCCTCGGACGACCCGTGGGGCTTCGAGGCCGAGCTGGTCCTCGAGGGGACGCTCAACCGACTGCGGGGCTACATCGACGTCGCCCCGGGGCCGAGCGTCGACGAGGGCGTCCGCCTCGACCTGGAGTCCGCCTCCGTGGTGACCGAGACCGGCCGCCTGGAGGTGCGCTTCGACGGGGAGGAGCTGGGCTACGAGGGCATGGCGCTGCTGGCCGGCGCCATCAGTGGCGACGACTTCTACGGCTGGACCTCGCTCCCCAACGGCGCCGATCCGTCCTTCCGGGGCTCCCGCACCGCGCCCTGGGAGGGCGACGCCGTCGGCACGGTGGCGAGCGACGTGCCGGAGATCGACCTGCCCTTCATCCGTCCGGCGATGGAGTACGGGCGGCCCTCGCTCCCCGAGCAACCCGACGCCGTGATCGTGCGCAACGCGACGGTCTGGACCCAGGGACCGCAGGGCCGGCTGGAGAACGCGGACGTGCTGGTCCTGGAGGGTCGGATCGCCGAAGTGGGCACGGACCTGGACGCTCCCGGGGGGGCGGTGGAGATCGACGGGACCGGCAAGCACGTGACGCCCGGGCTCATCGACCCGCACATCCACTCCGGCGTCAGCAGCGTGAACGAGACCGGCGCCACGATCGTCCCCGAGGTGCAGATGGGCGACGTGATCACGCACAACAACATCTGGGTGTACCGCCAGCTCGCCGGCGGGCTGACCACGGCCATGATCAAGCACGGCTCGGCCAACCCCATCGGGGGCGAGAACGTCATCGTCAAGATGCGCTGGGGCGCGCTCCCGGACGACATGAAGTTCGAGGGCGGCACGCGCACCGTGAAGTTCGCCCTCGGCGAGAACCCCAAACGTTGCTGCTGGGAGGGCCGGTACCCGGACACGCGCATGGGAACCCAGGCCATCATCCGCGACCACTTCATGGCGGCGCGCGACTACGAGCGCGAGTGGGAGCAGTGGGAGGAGACCGGTGAGGGGCTGCCGCCCCGCCGGGACCTCCGCATGGAGGCCATCCTGGACATCCTGAACCAGGACCTCCTGATCTCGTCCCACGGCTACCGCGCCGACGGCTACCTGGCGCTGATCCGGCTGGCCGAGGAGTTCGGCTTCCGGGTCCAGGTGCTCCAGCACGCCCTCGAGGCGTACAAGATCGCCCCCGAGCTGGCCGAGGCCGGTGTGGCCGCGGCGGTCTGGAGCGACTGGGGCGCCTTCAAGATCGAGGCCTACGACGCCACCAAGTACAACGCCCGGATCCTCATCGAGGCGGGCGTGACGACGTCGCTGCACTCGGACAACGCCCAGCTGTCGAGCCACATGAACTGGGAGGCCGGGAAGCTCCTGCGCACCGGGCTCACGGAGGAGCAGGCGCTGGGCACCGTCACCCTGGGGGCGGCGCAGGTGATCGCCATCGACGACCGGGTCGGCTCGCTGGAGCCCGGCAAGGACGGCGACTTCGTGGTCTGGAACGGAAACCCGCTCTCGCAGTTCACCAAGGCCGAGCAGACGTGGGTGGACGGCCGTCGCTACTTCTCCCTGGAAGAGGACGCCGCGCTGCGCGAGCAGATCCGGACCGAGCGCGGTGAGCTCATCCAGGCGGTGCTCGCCGCGAGCGGGAGCGGCGAGGGCGAGGGCCGGGGGATGCGGAGCGGCGGAGCGAGGAGGTAGACCATGAACCCGACGAGACGAACGACCATGAGAGATCCCGGACGCCGCACCACGTCGACGCTCCGCGGGGCTTGCGCCCTCGGCCTGGCCGTCGCGTTCAGCCTGCCCCTGGCCTTCGAGACCGCGTCGGCCCAGGTCCGCATGACCGTGCCGCCGCAGTCGGAGACGATCGCCCTCACCGGAGCGACCATCCACACCGTCACGAACGGCGTCATCGAAAACGGAACGATCGTCTTCGACGACGGCACGATCACCGCGATCGGGGCCGACGTGGAGATCCCCGACGGCGCCCGCGTGGTGGACGTGGACGGGAAGCACATCTACCCCGGGCTCATCGACGTCTACACGACGGTCGGCCTCTCCGAGATCGGGGCCGTGGACATGTCCAACGACGTGTCGGAGGTGGGTGACTTCAACCCCGACATCCGCACCGAGGTGGCGGTGAACGCCGAGAGCCGGCACATCGGGACTTCCCGGTCCGCGGGCGTGTTGACGGCCCTGCCCACGCCGAGCGGCGGGATCATCTCGGGGATGTCCTCGGCGTTGGCGCTCGAAGGGTGGACCTACGAGGAGATGTCCCTCGAGTCCGCGGCGGCGCTGAACGTCAACTGGCCGAATCCGAATCCCGGTCGCCGAGGCTTCGGCGGCTTCGGCCAGTTCGGGCAGAACCAGGAAGACCGCCCGAGCTACGCCGAACGGGTGCAGCAACTCAAGGACTTCTTCGCCGAGGCCCGGGCCTACAAGGCGGCGGTCGACGCGGGCGAGGACATCCGGAGCGA
Organism: Gemmatimonadota bacterium; assembly: GCA_050050315.1. Taxonomy (GTDB): domain Bacteria; phylum Gemmatimonadota; class Gemmatimonadetes; order Longimicrobiales; family Gaopeijiaceae; genus JASFUL01. The sequence goes on along the minus strand of JASFUL010000288.1, from coordinate 1,150 downwards.
CTCCCGGTACGATGCGCTGATGCCCGTCCTCGACCGGGAGATCCCGGTGGTGGTGGCGGCCAGCAGCGCGGCCCAGATCAACGACGCGATCACCTGGGCCGCAGAGGAGGACGTCCGGCTGGTCATCCGGGGCGGGAACGACGCCATCCATGTGGCGGACCGGCTGGTGGCCGAGGACGTGCCGGTCATCCTGACCTCGACCATGGACGCGCCCGATCGCGACTACGAGGCCTACGACGGGGCCTATCGCCGGGCCGCGGACCTCTACGAGGCCGGCGTGAAGATCGCCATCTCGGGAGGATCGGGCGCCCTCGGAACCGACAGGCTGCCGTACGAGGCGGGGGTCGCCGTGGCCTTCGGACTGCCGGAAGAGGAGGCGATCAAGGCCGTCACGATCAACGCGGCGGAGATGTTCGGGTTGGACGACCGCATCGGGTCACTCGAGACGGGCAAGCAGGCCACCTTCCTCATCACCACCGGCGACCCGCTCGACATGATGAACGACATCGAGGGAGCCTACATCCAGGGCCGCGAGCTCGACCTGAACGACATCCAGAAGTTCTTCTTCGAGAAGTACATGACGAAGCTGCACCAGCGGATGCGGGTCATCATGTAGGGGGCTCGACGCACGGCGGATCGCGGATGGAGCGCCCCGTCCGGCCGGGAGGCCGGGCGGGGCTTTCCTTTGCCGACCGGCGGTCACACCCAGGCGGAGCTCGGCCCGCGGCAGTCTTTGGACGGCTTCCGAAGGGGTCATTACGTTCGGGTTCATGCCTCCCACGGTTCTGATCGTCGACGACGACGAACCTCCGGTCACTCACCGGGGCGCCGGTAGCGCCGAGAGCCCGGGGACCGGCGCGGACGGGAGCGGCGCCCCGCCGCGCCCGGCTCCTCGGACGTCGCGGGCCCCCGGCCACGTCGAGTCCTGCCCCACGCGCCTCAGCCTTGGCCGCTCTCGACCTCCGCCGCGTACTCCGCCGCGTCGTCGAGGGCGTGGTCCCCGTCCGCGACCTGGAGCACCCGGGCCGTGTAGGCGCCGAGGGCTCCCACGTCGGGGACGTGGAGGCGGAGGATCGGGCCGGAGGCGAGCGACCCCACCAGGATCACCCTGCGGGTGGAGGAGCCGTCCTCCCAGAGCTGGAGCCCCGGA
>JASFUL010000287.1:0-7053 GCA_050050315.1 Gemmatimonadota bacterium | reverse complement strand
GGGGGACGTACGTGTTCTCCATCCAGAACGACTGGACGTCCGGGCGGTCGAAGACGAACAGCATGCCGGTGCCGTCCGGGACGTCGTCCCGGTACATGAGTCCCCGGGAGCGCTCCTCGGCGGTACGCGCCACCTCGGCCACGACGGTGTCGGCGCCGAAGATCACCCAGGCGTTCCCGGGCAGGGGAGAGGTGGGAGAGCCGGAGCCGTCGGATCGGGCCGGGATGGGAGCCTCCGAACGGGGGTCCTCCGCCCCGTTCCGTGGGCCGTCCTCCCCCGGTCCCGCGCCGCAGGCCAGGAGGAGGACGGTGGAGAGCAGGCCGGCGGGAGCGAGCCGGCGGATGGGAGTCGAAGCGCGGCGCATCGGCGGTCCGTCCGTGGGCACGGGGACGTCTGTGCAACAAACGATAATCGTGATAGTTTAACTGGCTTCTCCCCTGCTGGCCTACCCCCGGGGGACCCCGACACCTGGACTCCAGGACGGTTTGTGCCATGGTCGACAGGAAGCTCCTCGAGATCCTGGTCTGTCCCGAGACGAAGCAGCCGGTCCACATGGCTGACATCGAGCTCGTGGACCGGCTGAACGCCGCAATCCAGCGCGGCGAGCTCAAGAACAGGGGAGGAAGGACGGTCGACGAGCCTCTCGGGGCCGGGCTGGTGCGAAAGGACGGGAGGGTGCTCTACCCCGTCCGAGACGGGATTCCGGTCATGCTCACGGACGAGGGCATCGCCCTGGACGAGGGGGCCTGACCGGGCCCCGCGGCAAACAACACCTGACGACACAGAGATGAGTCTTTCCAGAGCCCTTCCGAGGGCGGGCTCGCTGGCGGCGGCCGTCCTCCTGGCCGCGTGCGCGGGCGAGTATCCCCAGTCATCCATCGCTCCCAAGAGCGACTTCGCCCACGTCATCCACGACCTGTACGGGATGATCACCTGGATCACCCTCGGGATCCTGGTGGTCGTGTGGGCGCTCCTGGCCTACGTTCTCGTCCGCTTCCGCGAGCGGCCCGACCAGCCCCATCCCAGGCAGATCCACGGCCACCTGGGGCTGGAGATCGCGTGGACGATCGTCCCGGCGATCATCGTGGTGGCCATCGCGGTCCCCACCGTGCAGGCGGTGTTCGCCACCCAGCGTGGCGACCCGGAGGACGCGCTGGTCGTTCACGTCACGGGGCAGCAGTTCTGGTGGCAGTTCGAGTATCCGGAGACGGGGGTCGTCACGGCCAACGAGCTCCACCTGCCGGTGGGCCGTCCGGTCTCGCTGCGCCTCCACTCCCGGGACGTGATCCACTCCTTCTGGGTCCCGATGCTCGGCGGCAAGCGCGACGTGAACCCGCTCCGCACGCGGCCGGACGGTGTGGAGCCGGAGTACAACTGGTTGCACCTCACCATCGAGGAGCCGGGCGTCTACATGGGCCAGTGCGCCGAATTCTGCGGCGATTCGCACTCGCTCATGGGGCTCCGGGTGGTGGCGCAGACGCCGGACGATTTCCGGCGCTGGATGAGCGACTGGCAAGCCGGGGCGCCCTCGGCGACGCCGGCCACGGATACCGCCACCGGCGCGTCCGGGGCGGGGTCGGAGGTCGCGGCCGAGGCGCCACCGGCGCCCGGGGCGGAGGAGGGGCAGGAGCCGGTCGAAGCACCGGGAGATCTCCCCGAGGGCCTCGACCCGGCGACGGTGGCGGAGGGGCGGCGGATCTTCGAGAACAACACCTGCATCGCCTGCCACGCCATCCAGGGCACGGTGGCCGGCGGGCGCGTGGGTCCCAACCTGACGCTCCTGGGCCGACGCGGCACGGTGGCCGCCGGCTGGCTCGACAACGGCGTCGAGAGCCTGGTGCGGTGGATCACCGCGCCCCAGGACATCAAGCCCGGGGCGCAGATGCCCGGCGTAGCCGCACCAGGCGGCAACTTCCCCCCGACGAATCTGAGCGAGGAGCAGGTGCGGGCGGTCGCCCAGTACCTCTACAGCCTCCGCTGACGACGAGACGACCCGACACATGGCCGTAGCGAGCACTGCCACAGCCGATGCTGCCGTCCAGCACGGGACCCACGACCACGACACGGGTCTCTGGAGCTGGATCACGACCGTCGATCACAAGCGCATCGGCATCATGTACTTCGTCATGTCCGCCTTCTGGTTCCTGGTGGGCGGGGTCGAGGCGCTGATCATCCGCGTCCAGCTGTGGAAGGCCGAGCAGACGGTGATCTCGGCGGAGTTCTACAACCAGCTGTTCACGATGCACGGCACCACCATGATCTTCCTGGTGGCCATGCCGCTGGCGGTGGCGTTCTTCAACTACGTGGTGCCGTTGCAGATCGGGGCCCGGGACGTCGCGTTCCCCCGGCTGAACGCCCTCTCGTTCTGGATCTTCTGCTTCGGCGGGCTCTTCCTGAACGCGAGCTGGCTGGTGGGGGCCGCCCCCAACACGAGCTGGGTGGGGTACTCCAACCTCACGTCGACCCAGTTCTCGCCGGGCGCGAACGTGGACTTCTGGGTCATCGGGCTCTCGATCCTCGGGATCAGCTCCATCGCGGGTGGCGTGAACTTCATCACGACCATCATCAATCTGCGCGCGCCGGGCATGAAGCTCATGCGGATGCCCCTCTTCACCTGGATGACGCTCGTCACGAGCTTCATCCTGGTGACGGCGCTCCCGGTGATCGCGGTGGCGCTGATCCTGCTGGCCTTCGACCGCTTCTTCGGTGCGACCTTCTTCGAGCCCCAGGCCGGCGGCGACCCGGTTCTGTGGCAGCACCTGTTCTGGATCTTCGGACACCCGGAGGTCTACATCCTGATCCTCCCGAGCTTCGGGATGATCAGCGACGTCATTCCCACCTTCTCGAAGAAGCCGCTCTTCGGCTACCCGGTGGTGGTCTACGCGGGCGTCCTCATCGGCTTCATCGGTTGGGGCGTGTGGAGCCACCACATGTTCACGACGGGCCTCGGTCCCATCGCCGACTCGTTCTTCGTCGCGAGCACCCTGATCATCGCCATCCCCACCGGCGTGAAGATCTTCAACTGGATCGCCACCATGTGGGGAGGAGCGATCCGCTTCACGACCGCCATGCTGTTCGCCATCGGGCTGGTCGCCGTCTTCACGGTCGGGGGCCTCAGCGGGGTGATGCACGCTTCCGCCCCCGTGGACCTTCAGCAGCACGACACGTACTTCGTCGTCGCCCACTTCCACTACGTGATCGTGGGCGGCGTCCTGATGGGCGTGTTCAGCGGATTCTACTACTGGTTCCCGAAGGTGACGGGCCGCCTGCTCGACGAGACCCTGGGCAAGTGGCACTTCTGGGTGTCGCTGGTGGGCTTCAACCTCCTCTTCTTCCCCATGCACATCTCGGGGATGTACGGGATGCCCCGGCGGACGTGGACCTACGCGGCCGAGCTCAACATCGACATCTACAACCAGCTCTCGACGGTGGGCGGGTTCATCTTCGGCCTCAGCGCGCTGATCTGGATCTACAACATCTGGAAGAGCGCCCGGAAGGGTGAGAAGGCGGGACCGAACCCGTGGGACGCGCCCACGCTCGAGTGGGCGATCCCGTCGCCGCCCCACCACTACAATTTCCCGGAGCTCCCGGAGGTCCATTCGCGGGAGATGCTCTGGCACGAGCACGAGCGGAAGGAGCTCGAGGAGAAGATGCTGCGGCACGCCGACCCCGAGCCGATCATGCCCTCCGGGTCGTACTGGCCGATCCTGACCGCGGCCGGGGCGACCCTGACCTGGAGCCTGGTCATGACCGGCATCTGGTGGGTGCCGCTCATCGGGTTGGCCCTGACGGCCGTGACCGTCTACGGATGGGCGTTCGAGGACCCCTTCCGGCATGTGACTTGACGCCTCCCGGAGCCACGGGAGACAGAACTAAGGACACGACGAGGACGATGGCTGAAGCAGTCGCGACGGCGCACGACGAGCACCACTACACGTCCACGGGGCTGGACTCGTGGAAGGTGGGGTTCTGGACCTTCATCGGGTCCGAGTGCCTCTTCTTCGGCACGCTGATCTCGACCTACATGGTCTACAAGGGAGCCAGCGTCCAGGGGCCCTACCCCCACGAGATCCTCAACATCCCCCTCACCACGGTCAGCACCTTCGTGCTCCTCATGAGCTCGCTGTCCATGGTGCTGGCCCTGGACGGGGTTCAGCGGGGCAGCAAGAAGCTGGTGGTGGGTTGGCTGCTCGGCGTGATCGTGCTGGGATCGATCTTCCTGGGCTTCCAGGCCTACGAGTTCACCCACTTCGCCCACGAGGGGCTCACGATCCCGCGGAACGTCTTCGGCTCGAGCTTCTTCGTCCTCACAGGCTTCCACGGGGCCCACGTGACGGTCGGCGTCATCTGGATGACGACCCTGCTCGTGCTCGCCCTGCGCGACAAGCTCCCCCCGTCGAAGGCGCTTTCGGTGGAGATCGCCGGACTGTACTGGCACTTCGTCGACATCGTCTGGATCGCGATCTTCGTGCTCATCTACCTCATCCAGTAGGACGGACGACGATGGCTGCAGATGCCCAGAATCCGACGGCCGACGAGGCTGCGGCCGGAGCCGGCCAGGAGGCCGACGGCGAGCACGGGGGACACGCGTCGATCGGCTTCTACTGGATGATCGGCGGGATCCTCGCGATCCTGACCGCGATGGAGGTGGCCGCCTTCTACATGGAGCTCGGAGCGGTCGAAGCCCCGTTCCTGCTGCTCCTGTCGGCGGCCAAGTTCGCGCTGGTGGTGATGTTCTTCATGCACCTCAGATTCGACTCGCGGGTGTTCACCGGGGTGTTCATGGCGGGCGTGGTGCTGGCGACGTTCATGATCACCGCTCTCGTGGTGCTGTACGGAGTGTTGCCCGCGTACAGGTAGCGGGTCGCCGCGGCCGGCGACGTTCCCGGCCGGGTCCGCGGCTCCGCGGTGACCGACTCCGGAGGTCCGGCGTGGAGTCACGCGTGCATCGATGCACGGTGGGCGCGGTTGCGCTCGCCGCCCTCTCCCTGGGGGCCTGTGGGGACCCGGGGGCCTCCGACCTCCGCCTGGCTCACGAGTTGCTGCTCCAGGAGCGCGACGCGCTCGAGCGACAACTCTCCGATACCGGCGCGGGCGGCACGCCCGACGTGCGGGTGGCGATCCCCGCCTCGCTGGTGCGGGATCTCGTGTCCCTCGACCTCCCCTTCGAGGCCACGGTCGATCGCTTCCGCGTGATCGTCCGCGAGGCGGACGTCGACTTCCGGGGAGCCCTCGCCCGGGTCGACCTGGGCGGGGCGGTCCGGTGGGCCGACCGGGAGGACGTGGAGGTGGAGCTGTCCCTGGTCGGGGCGCTCCAGGTCCTCGACGTCGAGCCCTCGTCGGGGTCCCTCGAGGCCCGGGTGGACATCCTCGGCGTCCGGACCCGCGACGTGCGCTTGGGCGGCCTCTCTCCCCCGGCCGAGCGGCTCCTCGACGGCCTCGCCCGGCGGCCCGTGGAGGAGCTGCAAGCGCTGGTGCGGGAGATCGAGATCCCGGTCCGGCTGCTGCGCACGATCGACCTCCCCGCGGTGGAGGAGGACGAGGTGACCATCGGTCCGGCCCGGGTGCCGTTGGCCGTGAGGGTGGTGGACGTCCGGGTCGGTGAGGACCTGCTCGTCGTCGAGCTCGGCGTCGAGATCCCGGGAGTGGACGGATCCGGACCCGGGGCGCCGCCGGACAGCGCCGTGGGCGGGGAGGGCGACCCCGCGGGGGACTCCGTCGTCGCCGCCGGGGGGGCTCCACGATGAGGGCGGGCCTCGTTCGTGGGCTGGTCCTGGTGGCGACGCTGGGTGTCGCCCTTCCGTCCTGCTCCGACGGCCCCACCGCGGAGGACCTCCTCGCGCTCCGGCAGGAGGTCGACCTCCTCCGGGACTCCCTGGCCTCGACGGGTCGTCGTCCGGACGCCCTGGTGGCCGGCGCCCGGGCGGCACGGGACGAGGTCGTCATCGGGCTGCGGACCGAGATGGTCGTGGAGGTGCTCTCGGCGGCCGCGTCGCGGTACCTCTCCGACGTCCGGTTGCACCTGCGGGACGACGTTCCGGTGAGCGCGGGGGACGACGTGAAGGTCTCCCTCGGCCTCTTCGACGTGACGGTCGGGAGCTGGGAGCTGGACGTCACGATCGAGCGGATCGACGCCCGTCTGCGGGCCGACTCGATCCTGTTGTCGGTCCCCGACAGCCAGCGTCTGGCGGTCACGGTGCCGGTCCGCGTGCTGGACGGCAGCGGCGACGCGATCATCGACTTCCGGTGGGACGCCAGCCGCGTCACCAGCGTGGTGTGCGGTGACTTCGCCATCCGGGAGCGCTTCTCCGGCACCGTCGAGCCCCGGGTCCACCGGGTCGAGGGCTACTTCCAGCTGGAGGTGGACAGCGCCGGGGTGAGGGCCGTTCCGATCCTGAGCGAGAGGATGTCGGTCAGTCCCCGGCCCACCGAGGCCGCCTGGGACCGCGTGCGGGCGATCCTCGCCGACCAGGACCGGATCTTCAACTGCGGCCTGGCCATCTCGAAGGAGGACATGGAAGCGCGGCTGCGCGAGCTGCTGGAGCGCGGCTTCCGGTTCGACCTGCCCCGGTCGCTGCTGCGCCCCGCCCCGCTCCCGGCGTCGGTGGTCGACCGGGTGGAGGTGGCGGGGAGGAGCATCGGCGTGACCGTGGAGTCGCGTCCGCCCCGCCTCGACCCCGATTGGGTGTGGCTCGCCGCCCGGGTGGGTGTGGAGGGTCGTCCCGGAGGCTGACGGGCGGGGTCAGCGGGGGCCGGCGGGACCCCCGTCCCCCGGACGGCCGTCGCCCACCGCCCGTTCCGGGGCGGCCGGACCCACCGTTCCGGCGAGCGTCCGCACCTCCAGCAGCGCCGACACGTCCGTGGCGGGGTCCTCGGGCGTGAGGACCACCGTGCGCTCCTCGCCGGGGAGCAAGTCGAAGTAGTCGTCCGACGTCCGGGCCGCGAAGCCCTCGAGGTGCACGGCCCGGGCGTACCGCTCGGTCCGGAGCGTCACCGTCCAGGTCCCGTCGTCGCCGGCCTGCGCACGGGCCGTGATCCCCGGGTCGGGCAAGG
>JASFUL010000286.1:0-7086 GCA_050050315.1 Gemmatimonadota bacterium | reverse complement strand
TGGCCGCGGGCGACGCCCGGCGCGTCAGGGACACCCTGGGGGAGGCGGTGGTCCGTGCGTCCAGCGCGCTCTGGGTCCTCCGGTCGGACCTCACGCTGATTCCCGCCGAGACCGGGCCGCACCGGTGATCGCGTGGGCGCTTCTCACGCATCTCCTGACGGTGCTGGTTGCGTTCCCCGCCGGGCTGACCGGTCAGGAGGCCGCCCGGCCCCCCGGCGGGGACACGACGAGCGTCCTCCTCCAGCGGCGCGTCCACTCGGTCGCCCCGACCGCCCACGGCGGGATGGAGCTGGTCGTGGACCTGTACCGTCCCCTGGAGGGGGCGCTTCGGGGCGCCGTGGTGCTTCTGCACGGAGGCGGCTTCGCGACCCGACACGTGGACATCGGTGAGAACAAGATCTACGGCCAGGCGTTGGCCCAGCGGGGCTTCCTGGCCGTGGCCGCCGAGTACCGGTCGGTCCGGGACGAGCCGGTGGTGGACGGGTGGGGGGCGGACTACGCCCGCATGCTCCGGGAGCTGGGCGATCCCCGGCTCGAAGGCGCCATGGACCAGCTGGGGCCAGGCTACCCGGACGCCGTGGCCGCGGCGGCCCTGGACCTGATCGCCGCCGTGGGGTGGCTCCGGGACCGGGCGGACGAGCTGGGGCTCGACCCGGACAGGATCGCCTTGTTCGGGGCGTCCTCGGGGGGCATCAGCGCGATCACGACGGCGTACGCGATGGAGCTCTACGGGGAGGAGAACCTGGACGTGGCGGGCGTGATCGAGCTCCGGGGCACGCTCCTCCGCCCGGACACGACGGTCAACCCCTTCGACGCGGACGACCCGCCGCTGCTCATGCTCCACGGCGAGCGGGACCGCGGCTTCCCCCTCCCGGAGATCGAGGCGGTCTTCCGTGCCGCCCGGGAAGCCGGGACTCCGGTGCAGCTCCTGAGCTCGCCGGAGCACGGCCACGACCTCGGGGGCCGGGCCCTCCTGGACCTCCGGGTGGACGGCGGACGGAGCGTCGTGGACCACATCGACGCGTTCCTCCGTGCGGCCTTTGCCGGGGCGCCCTGGCCGGAGGGCCCGGAGCGGGGTCGGCTGGTGGGGTCGGAACTCACTCCCCGTCCGAGAGGAACGCCTGGATCGCCTGCGCGATCTCGCCGGGCTGGTCCTCCTGGATGAAGTGCTTCGCGTCCAGCCTCCGGACCGTGACGTTCCGGAAGTCCGCCCGGAAGCGGTCCATCATGCGCGAGGGGAAGGCCAGGTCGCCGATGCCCCACGTGAGGAGGAGCGGCACGTGGCCGAGGGTGCGCGGCACGGCGTCGGCGATCTCTCCCAGCCAGAAGGAGGACGACAGGATCTGCCTGGGGAGCTCCGCGATCCCGACCCGGCTCTTCACGGTGGGGAAGCAGTCCCGGTAGTGGTCCATCACCTCGGGGGCCACCCCGTGCTTCGTCCCCCACGGGATCATCCGCTCCACGAAGAAGTTCCGCTCGGTGATCATCCACTGCATGGGCGCCGAGCCCATGACGTAGGAGAAGGCCTTCATCTGGGCGGCGTCGGGAGGCCAGTACCAGGTGTTGCCCATGACGAGGGCGCGAAGCCGGTCCAGCTCGTCCAGCGCCAGCCTCATCCCGATGGGACCGCCCCAGTCCTGGCCCATGACGGTCATCCCCCCCAGGTCCAGGTGCCGGACCAGCTCCCGGACCACGGACGCGTGCTCCTCCGGCGTGTACCGGTAGTCCTCCGGATGCTCGGACAGCCCGAAGCCGGGGTAGTCCGGGGCGATGCAACGGAAGTGCTTCCTCAGGCGCACGACGATGCCCCGGTAGAGGAAGCTCCAGGTGGGGTTGCCGTGGAGGAGGAGCAGCGGCGGGCCCTCCTGGCCCTCGTCGATGTAATGCACCATGCCCACGGAGCTCTCGAACCACCGCGAGCGGAAGGGGAAGATCTCCCGGTCGGGCAGGAAGGGGGGCACCCACGTGCCGGGTCCGGTCATCGGCCCTCCAGGTGTCGGACCATGCGGCGGCGGAGGGGCTCGTCGGGCAGATCCCCGAACCCCGCCCCCACGTTGTCCACGAGGTGATCGGGGTCCGAGGTCGCGGGAATGACGCACGTGACCGCCGGGTGCCCCAGCAGGTACTTGAGGAAGAAGCGGCCCCAGCTGTCCATGCCGCGCTCCCGGGCCCACGCGGGCGGCTCCGTGCCCCGGACCCGTCGGAAGAGGCTCCCACCCCGGTACGGACGGTTCACCAGCACCGCCACGCCCCGGTCGGCCGCCAGCGGCAGCAGGCGCTCCTCGGCCTCCCGGACCGCCATGTTGTAGTTGAGCTGCACGAAGTCGAGGGGCTCGCCGGCGAGAACGGAGGCCAGGCGGTCGTAGGCGTCGGTCCGGTAGTGGGTGACGCCCACGTAGCGGACCCGCCCCTCCTCCTTCCAGCGGCGCAGGGTGGCCAGGTGGGTGCGCCAGTCCACCAGATTGTGGACCTGCATGAGGTCCATCGTGTCCACGCCGAGCAGCTCGAAGGAGCGCTCCATCTGGGCCACCCCGGCCCCGGCGCCCTCGGTCCACACCTTGGTCGCGTACCAGAGCCGGTCGGCGACGCCCAGCTCCCGGGCCAGCGTGCCCGTCACCGCCTCGGAGCGGCCGTACATCGGAGACGAGTCGACGACCCGGCCGTCCCGCTCCACGAAGAGCCGCAGGACCTCCCGGACGTCCCGTCCCTCGGACCCGTCGAGGTCGACGTCGAAGGTCTGCCAGGTCCCGAGCCCGACCACCGGGATCTCCTCGCCGCTGGAAGGGATGGGTCGGGTCCTCATGGCTTCCTGCGGTCCGGGGGAGGAGGCGTGGGGGGACGGACCGGACGATTGGCCCTCTTCCGCGCCGCGTCCCCGGGCCGACCGGGTCCCCAGGCCCAGGGCGCCGAGCCCGAGGGCCCCGAGCAGGGCCCGCCGGCTCCACGTTGGTCTCGGTTGCCTGGTCACGCCCCCTCCCCACGTCGCGACGTTCACGGCGGGGCGTCGCGGTCCGGAAGCGACGCCGACGACCTCGACGCCGGAACCCGGCTGGGTGTTCGCGCGTCGCGCGGCCGTCCATCCTCTCCGGAAGCTGCAGCGGGGGCGGCGCGCCCGAAAGGGCCGGGGACCGCGGGACCGCCGCCGGCCGGCTCAGGAGCCGGGGTCCACCACCTCGAGGTGGTACACGACCTCGTCGTCCACCGCGTCCGCCACCGGGTCGATGAAGACCTCCCGGGGGTAGCCGCGGTCGGGGTCGAAGTCCGCCTCGACGACCGCGCCGGAGGTGACGGCGTCCCGGATGCGCTCGAACAGGCCGGAGACGGTGACGAACCGCGAGAGCTGCTCGGCGTCCAGGGCCTCGCCGCCCATGACGTAGGTGCCCTCCACGATCATCTCGGACTCCGACGGGACGTGTGCGCCCTGGCGCCGGGTCACGCGCAACCGGACCGGACCCGCCCACTCGGGCAGGCACTCGCAGCTCCGGGACTCGAGCAGCGCGTACGACAGGGGGCGGGTGCGGAGCCAGAGCGCCTCGGCCGCGTCGCTCTCCGCCAGGATGCGCTCCGCGTCGGTGGGAGAGGCGCACGCGGCGCCCGCCAGGGTCAGCCCGAGCGCCATGGATCGCAGGGCGAGGGCTGCGTGGGTGCTCATCTCGGTCCGGTCCGGTCGAAGGGTGGGACGACCTTCATCCGGGAGAACGAGTGGGAGGGGGCGTTCGAGACGGCCGGCGAGCGGCCACCGCGCCGTCAGACCCCCGCCGGCTCCCGGGGGCCCCTTCCGGCGGGCGCCGCGGGCTTCACGGGCTCGAGCTTCGCCCCCGGGGTCCATTTCGTGACGTACCCGCACACGGCGCTGGCCGCGACCGAGTAGGGCGACACCAGGTAGAGCTGCCCCGGGCCCGAGCGACCGGGGAAGTTGCGGTTCTGGCTGCTCACGCTGACCTCGTCCGGGTCCCGGGTGATCCCGGGCCCGGCGTTGATGCACGCCCCGCAGCCGGGCTCGACGAAGGTGGCGCCCATGGCGTGGAAGAGGTCCAGGTATCCCTTCTCCCTGCAATACTCCCGCACCTCGATGGAGCCGCACTGGATGAAGCACTCCACGTCCGGGTGCACCGTCAGACCCTGCTCCCGGGCCTCCCCGAGGACCCGGGCGTACATGTCCATGTCCTCCTTCTTGCCCGCCGTGCACGACCCCGCGTACGCGATGTCGATCCGGATCTTCCGCTCCTCGAGCTCGTCGACGTAGACGCCGTTCCCGGGGTCGCCGGGGAGCGCGGCCATGGGCCGGATCCGCGACGCGTCGATCTCGATGACCTTCACGTACTCGGCGCCCGGATCCGACCGCATGTCGGCCACCAGCGCCTCGGCCCGCTCGTGCTCCATCCCCCGCTCCGAGACGAGGTAGTCGACCGTCTCTCCGTCGGCCGCCACGATCCCGGTGAAGGCGCCCACTTCGGCGGCCATGTTGGTCATCGTGGCCCGCTCGTCCACGCTCAGCGCCTCCACCGCCGGCCCGGCGTACTCGACGATCTGGCCGATGGCGTGCCCGTCGCGGATGTAGGGGTGCCTCAGGATCTCGAGCATGTAGTCCTTGGCCGTGACGTTCTCGGCGGGCTCGCCCGAGACCACCACCTTGAACGACGGCGGCACCTTCGCCCGGACGTCCTTCGTGATCCACGAGTTGAAGATGGCGGTGGTGCCGACCCCGAACGCCACACACCCGATGGCGCCGGCGTGGGGGGTGTGGGAGTCGGAGCCGATGATGAGCATGCCGGGCTCGGCGTACTCCTCGAGGATCTTGGAGTGGCAGATGGCCTCGGAGCCCATGACGTGCCCCTTCTGCTCGCCGTACAGGCGGATCGCCTGCCGCTCGGCGAACTCCCGCTGCTTGACCTCGAGCTGGTTCGCCACGTCGAGGAGCCCGTCCTCGATGCGCTCCTGGGTCATCGCCTTGTGCAGGAAGGTCAGGTGGTCGCGGAAGAAGAGCACGCTCTCCGGGTCCACGACCCGTCCCTCCCGGCCCACCTTCTGCTCGAAGAAGATGGCGGACATCGGGGTCACGTACTCGTGGCTGAAGCGGAGGTCGGTCCGGAAGAAGCCGGCCTCGCCGGGCTCGACCCAGGGCACGCCCACCCGGTCCGAGGCCGCGTCCACGACCCAGTGTCGGGCGAAGATCTTCTCGGCCAACGTCATGGGCCGGTGGGCCGGACCCCCCGCGTCCGCGGCGGCGGCCCGGCGCCGCTCCGCATCCTCCTCCTCCGTGGACCCGCCCAGCGAGGCCGGCGGCGGCACCGTGGCCTTCCCCTGCAGCCGCGCGACGTTGAACTCGAACAGCCCGCCGTGCTCGATGATCTGGCGGGTGATCTCGTCGGCGTCGCGGGTGAATTCCGCCAAGGGGATCTCCTCCCCGGCCCGCACCCGCTCGAGGATCGAGAAGTCCGTGGTCGTCAGGATCCCGAGGTTCTGGCAGTTCTCGTTGTAGATCCGCTCGATGGACTCGCCCACCACGAGCCGGATGCCCGCCATGAGCTCGGCGTACGGGCTCTGCTCGCGGCTGGAGCCCTTGCCGCGGCGCTTCCCGGCGACGCTGCACACGAAGCCGCCCCCCTTCACCGCGCCCCTCTTTACCGGCGCCTCGACCTCCCCCGTCCGGCGGTTCCGGGCGCGCAGGCCCAGGTACGGGAACTCGCCGAGCGTCTCGTCGAAGAAGTAGCAGATGTAGGCCGGGGTGATCTCGTCCGTGGAGATCTGGTCCCGCAGGAGGGTCCGGAGCTCGTCGTCGAGCTCGAGGTCCTCGTCCTCGTAGAGCTGCCTCTCGAGGCGTTCCGCGTCGTCGAGCAGCAGCAGGATGCGCCCGTCGAAGCGGACCCGGTCCGGGCGCTTCTCGATGGCGCGGTCGAGCAGGTTCCGCATCCTCGTTCCTCTCCCAGTGCGGTTGAAGGGCACGCGCGGCACTCCCTACCCGGGCTCCGGCCGAAGGAGCCGGGGACGCGCGGCCGGGAAGGCGCCGCCCCGGACAACCCCGTGGCCGCCACTCGCGTCGAAATCGGGGTGGAGGGAGCGGGAAGATCGAGAGGCGAAACGCGGATTCCGAGGAGGCACGGTGGTGAGATCCACGACGGTAGTGAGGACGGACGCGAGGGGAGGCGGCGGGACCGGATGGGGAGCGGCGCTCGCGGCGCTCCTCGCGGCGGCGCCGGCGCTGGGCGCCCAGCAGACGGTCGATCTCCCGGACGGCGACCGGCCCCTCGACGCGACTCTGGAGGACGTCTACGCGATCGGGGGGGCCATGGAGGACGCCGAGTGGGAGATCTTCGGCGAGCTCGGGTCCCGGGGGTCGCTGGCGTTCGACGAGAGCGGCAACCTCTACGTCTTCGACCGCGAGAACTTCAGGGTGGCGGTCGTGGGGCCCGACGGACGGCTGGTGCGCGAGTTCGGCCAGGAGGGGGAGGGGCCCGAGGAGTGGCGCATGCCCCTGGCCATGACGGTGATGCGCGACGGCGAGACCGTCATCACCGACATGGGGCATCGGTCGTACCTCCTCTACGGGCCCGACGGTGAGATCGAGGAGACCGTGAGCATGAACCTCGAAGGCGGAGGCTTCTCGCTGGGGACCACGCACCCGGACCCCCGCGGTGGCTACGTCTACAGCAACGCGGGCGGTGCCTTCCGCGTCAGCGTGCGGACCGGCGGCGGCCCGGACGAGGCCGAGGAGCCCGGGCGCGTGATCGAGCGGATGAGCCTGGCCGACGCCGCGAAGAAGCCGTTCTTCACCGCCTGGAAGCCCCCGGCCGGAGAGGAGCAGGGGCAGGTGCTCCGGAGCGGAGGGGCGGCCTTCCAGGTCGGGGCCGGGGGGCCGCGCACGTTCGAGCCGGCGCTCCAGGTGGGCGTCCTGCCCGACGGCGGGCTGGCCGTCGTCGACTCGACGGGGTGGGCCGTAAAGATCGTCGATTCCGGTGGATCCCTGGAACGCGTCATCCGGCGTCCGTCGATGCGGCCGCGCCCCGTGCCCGGAGGCGTCGAGGACCGCGAGCGCGAGCGGCGCCTCGAGGAGCTGGAGGCCGGGGAGGGGCCGCGCATGCGGAT
>JASFUL010000285.1:0-7092 GCA_050050315.1 Gemmatimonadota bacterium | reverse complement strand
TCCCACGGTTGAGGGTGACGGAAGCCCCAGGAGCGATACACGTCCCGGAACGCCGCGAGGAAGACGCTGTCGCCCACGACGGCCCGGAGCGCGCCGAGGACCACCGCCGGCTTGGTGTAGGCCGCCATCCCCCGGGCCCCGTACGGGCTCACGAGGTCCGTGTGGCGCATCAGGGGCACCTCGCTCTCCGTGCCCGCGACCCGCAGGTACGAGCCCGTCTCGCCCCAGCGGGGCGGTGCCTCGTCCCAGAGCGCCGCCGCCGACATGGCGTCCCAGTAGCTCACGATGCCCTCGTCCATCCAGGCGTGCTTCGCCTCCATCGTCCCGACCACCATGGGGAACCACTGGTGCGCGCCCTCGTGGATCGTCACCCCTGCCAGGCCGCGCTCGGAGTTCGTGGACGGGTTGAAGATGAACATCGGGTACTCCATCCCACCCGTGGGACCCTCCGCGATCGAGAGCTGCGGGTACGGATACCTCCCGATCCAGGCGCTGAGGCTCTCCAGCGTGTGGGCGACGAACTCGACGCCGCGCTCGCGCCAGGCCGTGAGCTCGGGTCGATAGAAGGCCTGCGCCAGCACCCTCCCCCCTTCCCCTCCGTCGGGCCCCCGGACCTCCACCCCCCGGGCGTCCCAGGCGTAGTCCGCCGACGTCGCGAAGGCGAAGTCCCGGACGTCGGACGCGGTGAAGTGCCAGGTGAGGCGGTCCCCCGGCCGGGTCGAGGGCGCCGTCCCGTCGGCGGCGTCCACCACCCGCACCACCTCGTCCGACGGGAGCGCTCCCTCCAGGCGTCCCCGGGCGGCGTCGGACAGCACGTCTCCGGCGTTCCGCAGCACGCCGGTGGCGCCCACGATCCAGCCCCCGGGGACGGTGATGTGGACGTCGAAGTCGCCATACTCCAGGTAGAACTCACCGTCGCCCAGGTACGGCGTCCGGTCCCACCCGTACACGTCGTCGTAGACCGCGACCCGGGGGTACCACTGGGCCACCCCGAAGAGC
Organism: Gemmatimonadota bacterium; assembly: GCA_050050315.1. Lineage (GTDB taxonomy): Bacteria > Gemmatimonadota > Gemmatimonadetes > Longimicrobiales > Gaopeijiaceae > JASFUL01. The sequence continues at coordinate 6,093 of JASFUL010000285.1, read as the reverse complement.
TCGCCGTCGACGTTTCCCTGCCGGAACGTGGGGGCCCGCGGCACCGTGAACCGGAAGTCCAGGGAGATCCGGACCACGTCCCCCGGCGGAAGCGGGGCGGGAAGCGCCACCGACCCGAGGGTCAGCGATCGGTAGTATCCCGACCCCGGGTGCTCGATCTCCGCCGGCGCGTCGCCGACCCGGAGGTTCTCCACCGTGATGCCCCCGGTGGGCCGGACCCGTCGATTCCGGCGGGCCCCCTCCGCGTAGACGTTCTGCTCCAGCCTCAGGACGACCGACGCCAGCGTGTCCGGCGAACGGTTGTGGTAGGTGATGGTCTCGCTCCCGCGCAGGACCCCGGCCGCAGGATCCAGCTCGGCCCGGATGACGTAGTCGGCCCTCTGCTGCCAGTAGGCGGGACCGGGTGTCCCGTCCAGGGAGCGCGTCCCCGCCGCCACCGCCGCCTCGAACGCCGCCGGCAGCTCGAGGGGGCGCGGCCACGTCCGGGCGCCCGGATCCTGCGCGGCGAGGGTCGAGGGGCCGAGGCCGAGGTGTGCGGGGCCCCAGAAGAGGGCCACGAGGAGCGCCGCGGCGGACGGGCGCAGACGGAAGACCGGGGGGGGCAGGGGCTGACGTTCCATGTGGGGACGGGGCCTGGGGGATCGTCGGGTCGCCGAAGATAAGGTCGCCCGTCCGAACCGGCAGGGGGCCGCACCCCACCGTCCGGACGTCGGCGAGTCACTCCCAGCCGGCGGGAGCCCCTCCGGCGACCCGGTCGACGAAGCCGGTCATGAGCTCCACGGCCTCGTCGTCCGAGAGCCCCTCGTCGACCAACGAACGCCAGCTCTCGAAGCGCAACGCGTGCCCCACCGCCGCCCGTACGAGCCGCTGCCGCTCCCCGTCCGCCCCCCAGCCGACGGCCAGCCCTCCCACGACCTCCCGCATGTACTCCCACCACGGTGCCATGATCTCGGCGAGCTCGGGCACCTCGGCCTCGTCCCGGAGCACGCGCGCGAGCATGGGCGCTCCCCCACGGTAGTAGGCGTAGATCGCCTCGAGGCACGCCTGCAGCCGGGCCCGTGGGTCCCGGAGGCCGGTCCAGGCCGCCCGGTCCGGGAGCGGGTGGTCCTCTCTCCAATCCGTCGAGCAGGCGCCGATGAGGGCCTCGTCGTCCGGAAAGTGCCGGTACACGGTGAGGCGCTGCACGCCGGCCCGCTCGGCGATCGCGCTGATGGTCGTGGCCGCGGGGCCGACCTCCTCGTGGAGCTCCCGCACGGCCCGGATGATCCGTCGTCGCGTCTCTGAAACAGACATGATTGAACATATGTGTTCATTCAGTGCTTGACAACCTCATAGAAACGTAGCATACTCTCTTCGCATAAATTGAACACTACTGTTCACTCATAGCTCCTGCAGGGAGCCGGACGGGAGGAGAAGACGATGGGACAGGGAACGAACGGCCGGAACGACGGACCCGGACCGGAGCGCGGCGAGCTGCTCTACCGCTTCGAGGCGAAGCTGGACTTCAACCCCGTCGGCCTGGTGCCGGAGGGGCTGCTGATGTCGAACCCGTTCGAGGGCACCGTGACCGCGGGAGCCTTCGAAGGCGCCAGGGTCTGGGGCATCGACCCCTTTCTCCTGCGCCGGGACGGCGTGGGCGTCGTCGACGTGCCCAAGACCCTCTCCTGGGATGGATTCCACGTCCAGGAGCACGTACGCGCGTACTCGCTGCCCCCGGACGGGTTGGAGATGCCTCCCCTGGAGGCGCTGCTCGCGCCGGGCTTCGAGTGGCCCGACATCGCGATCCCGATGCACGGCTTCTCGACGTTCCGCGCCGGCGCGCCCGAGCTGGCGTGGCTGAACCGCGCCCTCGCGCGGGTCGACGGGTGGGGCAACTTCGCCACGGGGCGCCTGGCGATCGAGACGCGCCTCACGCGGCGGCTCGAGGGCGTGCCGAAGCCGAACCAGCGGATGGCGCTGACGGGCTGAACCGGCGCCCACGACCGTGAACCAGAAGACGATCGAAGAGGAGGAGAGGATGGAGATGCAGCGCGAAGTGCAGACGGGCCCCCGCATCGTCCCGCCCCGCGGGGGCGAGGCCTTCGACTTCGGAGGCCTGGGCGTGGAGTGGAAGATCGACGGGGTGGACAGCGGCGGAGGCTTCGCCGTGGTCCACCACCCGATCGCGCCGCGGGCGCTGGCGGCGCCCCTCCACTACCACCACCACGAGGACGAGTACTCGTACGTCCTGGAGGGTACGCTGGGAGCCCTGCTGGGCGACGAGGTGGTCACGGCCGGCCCGGGGACCTGGGTGTTCAAGCCCCGCCGTCAGTGGCACACCTTCTGGAACGCCGGGGATACCCCCTGCCACATCATCGAGGTCATCTCGCCCGCGGGATTCGAGGACTACTTCCGGGAGGTGGCGGAAGCGTGGGGCGACGTGGAAGCGTTCGCCCGCATCTCCGCGAAGTACTCCCTGGAGGTCGACCTCGACAGCGTGCCCGACCTGTGCGAGAGGTTCGGACTCACGTTCCCCGACCTCTGAGGCACGATCCCACCGCCCGGCCCCCCGACGGCGCTCCGCCGGGGGGCCGGGGCGTCTCCACGCGCCGCGAGAGGCTATCGTACCGAGATGTTGCCCTGCTCGATGGGGAAGACCGACCCCGGCGCCGGGTCGTCGCAGTAGTCCTGGGGCGTGCTGGGTGTCGTCGGGAGGTACACGGCGACGGAGCTGATCTGGTCGGGTGCGGAGTCCGGCCCGTCACCGTTGTCGATCAGCTCGATGGCGACGCCGGTGAAGTCGTCCGTTCCGAAGTAGAGGTCGCCGTTGATGTGCGAGTCCACGGTTCCGCCCAGGTAGGCGCTGTTCCCGATCACGGTCATGCAGGTGATCGTCCCGTGGAAGCTCAGGAGCGGCGGCGACACCTCGAACTCCTTGAGGAGATCCTGCGGGCCGCTCTTGAGGTCGTACTGCCCCGACACGGAGCCGTCGGCCCGCTTCAGGGCCGAGATCGTGAACTTCCGGATGCCGGCGTCGGGCTGCTTCACGTGCCCGCTGCCCGTGGCCGACGCGACGACGCCGGTCTCGGCGTCCGCGGACGTCACGGTGGACATCGCCCGCGAGGGGGGCTGAGTGGGTCCGGTGGAATCCTGGCACGCCGTGACACCGACGGCGAGGGCGGCGACGAGGGCGAACGGTCGTCGAATCATGGGGTCCTCCGATGCTTGGAGTGATGGCCGGCCTTCCTGACCGGTCTCGTCCGAAAGGGAGTCTCCCACGCCCACCGGTGGACAGCCCCGTGTTGCGAGCCGGCGTCTGGGTTCCATGAGTGGGACCCGAGGGCCGGTGTGACGGAAGCGCACTCCGCCGGACGCCGCCGGATCGGGACGGCCCCACCGCCGGATCGAGGCGGCCCCACCTCGTGTGCGCGCCCCCGGAGTGCGCCGTGATCCCCGGGGAGCGTCCGTCGGCCGACCCGACCGGCTCGTGCCGTCTCGAGTCCAGCTCGCATCACGCGGGTTCCCCCCCGCGCGCGGAGCCGGGAGATTGCGAACCATGACCTCCGCCGACGCCCCAGCCGCTCCCCAGCCCCCCGGGCCGCCGACGCCGCGCGCGGCCGCCCCCGTGGGTCGCTTCGAGCGATGGCTCGCGCTGCCCTCCCGCCAGGTCGCGGTCGCGTTGACGGCCGCGGCGCTCGTGGCACTCCTCTCCGCCACGCAACTCTACCTGAACTGGAGGAGCCAGGGCTTCGACGTCGGCTTCCCGCGGCTCCTGGTGGCCGAGGGAGTGGAGTGGGGACTGTGGGCGCTCTTCGTACCGGTCGTGGTGGCCCTCGATCGGCGCCTCGACGAGCTCTCCGTGACCCGGGCCGCCGTCGTTCACGGGGCGGTCGCCGTCGGGTGGTTCCTCGTCCTCAATCTCGCGCTGGCGCTCCTCACGCGGTTCACCGATCCGTCGGCCACGGCCCCCCTCGGTCGGATCTACCTGGATCGCGCGCTCCTGCGGCTGCCGTCCACGCTGGCAGTCTACCTGTTCGTCGTCGGGGCTCTCCGACTCGTGAAGTCGCTCGTGCGGCAGGAGCGTCTCCGGCGCGGCCTCGCCGAAGCCCAGCTCCGGAATCTCCGCGCCCAGATCCAGCCCCACTTCCTCTTCAACACCCTCCACACGGCGGCCTCGCTGGTCCGGTCGGACGACCGCGACGGCGCGGTCCACACGCTGGTGGGCCTGAGCGACCTCCTGCGCCGTTCGCTCCACCACGCGGAGCAGGACGAGGTGCCGCTGTGCGAAGAGATCTCGTTCCTGCGGAAGTACCTGGACATCCAGCGGGCCCGGTTCGGGGAGACCCTCCACGCCCGGGTGCGTGTGGCGTCGGGCCTCGAGTCCGCCCGGGTGCCTTTCCTCCTCCTGCAACCCCTGGTTGAGAACGCGATCCGCCACGGCCTCGACCTCGACGCAGGCCCGGGCCGCGTGACCGTCGCGATCCGACCCAGCGGGGCCTGTCTGGCGATCGTCGTGGAGGACAGCGGCGGCGAGGGTGACGGGGACCCGAGCCGGAAGCGACCGGGCAGCCACGGGCCCGAGGGGAACGGCCTCGGGGTCGGGCTCGACAACGTCCGGGGGCGGCTGGCGGCGCTCTACGGCGCGGACCACCGCCTGGAGTTCCGGACCGCTCCGCGTGGGGGGACCCGGGTGGAGATCGAGATCCCGCTCCGGACCGACGACCGTGGCTGAGGGCGAGGGCGCCTCCATCCGCACCTTCATCGCCGAGGACGAGCCGCCCGCCCGCGCCACCATGCGCCAACTCCTGCAGGCCGACCCGGAGGTCGAGGTCGTGGGGGAAGCCTGGGGTGCCGCGGTGGTGGACGGAGTCCGCGCCACGCGCCCCGACCTGCTCCTCCTCGACGTGCGGATGCCGGGAATGGACGGCTTCGAGATCCTCCGGAAGCTCGGACCGGACGTGACGCCCGTGATCGTGTTCGTCACGGCCTACGACGAGTACGCCGTCGAGGCCTTCGAGGTGCGGGCCATCGACTACCTGCTGAAGCCGTACACGGATGAGCGGTTCCAGGAGGCCCTGGCCCGGGCGAAGATCCGGCTCCGGCGAGGCGAACGGGACGCCCCGCGTCTGGAGGGCCTCGGGTCTCGCCCCGGTGACCCCGGTCTCCGGGCGGACGAGGCGGGACTGCCGGGCCTGCGCGGAGAACGGCTGATGCTCCGGGAGGGAGGCCGCCTCGTCAGCATCCCCCACCCGGCGATCACCTGGATCGAGGCCTCCGGGGTCTACGTCCAGATCCACACGGCCGAGGGCAGGACCCACCTGGTCCGGTGCGCGATGAAGGAGCTGGCGCGACTCCTGGGCCTGCGGGGATTCCATCGCGTCCACCGGTCGGCCATCGTGAACCTGGATCGCGTCCGGGAGGTCCGGCCCCTCACCCACGGCGACGGGCTGCTCATCCTGGTCGACGGGACCCGGGTCAAGCTGAGCCGCTCCCGGCGGGACGGCTTCGAGCGGGCGTTCCTGGGCCAGGCGGGGAGCGAGGCCGAAGGGCCCTGAGAAGCGCGAGGGCTCATCGGGCCAGCAGGAAGGAGATGTGGTCCGCGGCGTCGTTCGCGGTCACGACGTCCACGTCGCCGTCGCCGTCGACGTCGGCGGCGGCCACACCCCAGGGGCTCCCCTCGACGTCGAGGCGCACGCCCCGCACACCCTCGTCGCCGCCGAGGAAGACGGCGACGCCGTCGCCCACGTAGCTCGTCACCAGGAAGTCCTTGAGCCCGTCGCCGTCGACGTCGGCCGTCCGGACCTTCGCCGGCCCCGTGGCGATGGGATGGGGTGATCCGGCCTCGAGCGTGAACCTCCCGCCCGGCCCACCCAGCCAGATCGCGAACGCGCCCTCGCCCTCGCCACCGCCGACGCCCAGGTCGGCCCTTCCGTCCCCGTCGAGGTCGGCGACGGCCACACCGAACGGCCGGACCCCGTCCACCCGCAGCTCGGGTCCGGGCGTGAAGCGTCCCTCGCCGTCGTTCAGCCGGACCGCGGTCGCCCGGGGGTTCGGGGTGACGACGTCGAGGTCGCCGTCCCCGTCGAGGTCCGCCAGCGCCATGCCACGGTACGG
>JASFUL010000284.1:0-7121 GCA_050050315.1 Gemmatimonadota bacterium | reverse complement strand
TTGCCGATGATGAAGATGGGGTCCCCGGCCTCCGCGCCCCGGTCGGACCACTGGAACCAGTTCTCGGTCCGCAGCGGCTCGCCCTCGTCGTCGTAGATCCGGAAGAACGAGAAGTCGAGGTTGTAGCGGGGATAGGTGAAGTTGTCCGGGTCGCCCCCGAAGAAGCCGATCTGGAGCTCCGGCGCCATGACGAGCTTGACGTTGTCGTAACGGCGGAAGACGTACGCGCTGAAGCGGGCGCCGTTGTAGAGCGAGATCGTCTCGACCACCCAGCCGGCGTCCTCGCCGCCCCGCTCGTCCTGCATGCGCTCCTGGATGTCCTCGAGCGCGTTCTCTCGCGCCTCCAGCAGGTTGCCGCCGGCGAGCCCCGCAGTCCGCTCCTCGACCTCGGCCGAGATGTCGACGATCTCGACGAGCTGGTCGGCGTGGAAGTCCTCGACGGGCCTCTCCTCGTCCAGGGAGCGGGCGTAGAAGCCCTGGTCCAGCAGCTCCTCCCCTTCCTGGGCCACGTCCGTCACGGAGCTCCGGGCGCAGTGGTGGTTCGTCATCACCAGGCCGTTGGGGCTCACGAACGAGGCCGAGCACGACGGGATCCGGAGCGCCGACAGGCGGGCCTTCCGGAACCACGCGCTATCGAGCTCGAGGCCGTACTCGTCCTGGAAGTACTCGACGGGTGGGAACTCGAACGTCCACATCTTGCCCTGGTCGAAACGCCCGGCCCGGACCGTGTCGACGTCGATGGCGTCCAGGTCGGTGCGCATGCCGAACGAGGCCGCCGCCGTCTCGACCGAAGCGGTGTCGGTGCGCACCGGCGGCCGCTCGGGCGGTTGCTGCATGGGCCGCTCGGCGGGTGGGCGACGCGGCGGCCCCGCGGGCTCGGCCGGTCCGCCGGAGCCCGAAGAACATCCGGTCAGGGCGAGTGTGACGAGGACGCCGGCAACGGTGCCGCGCACTCCCGTGGACTTCATGAACGTCTCCGTGGAGGAAGAGGGTCTTTTCAGTCTGCGTTCGATCCGCAGCCCTGGCCTACCCCGCCGAGCGGGCCCGGGGTCCGGCGAGCGGACCCGGGCCGTCCGGCGTCCTCCACGGAGGGGCGCCCCTCAGGAGGCGGCCCTGGATCCCTCCTTCCCGCCCTCCCGGTGGATGCCGGTCCAACGCAGGATGTCTTCCATGAGACACCACTTCGTGAGCGCCGACTGGACGAGGTTCAGCCCCACGAAGGCCGTGAACAGGAACCACCAGGGGCTGACCCACCAGCCCAGCGCCAGGGAGGCCAGGATGAAGGTGCCGGCGATGAGCCGGATCTTGTGATGGATCGACATGACTCCTCCGTTGTGTCGGTTCGACTGGATGGTCGGGATCACGCGCTCGCCGGTCGGCTCGGGATCCCCGAGTCGGCGGTGTCCTCCACGGCCAGCAGGACGGCGTGGATGGGGTGCCGGGGATCCAGGCACTCGCTGCACTTCGCCACCGCCTCGAGAAGCTCGGCCGCCCGCTCCTCGGGAAGCAGGGTGAACACCATGCGCGATCGGTAGGGAGCGACCTGACCGTACCAGCCGGCCGGCTGCCCCTTCCCGTGCCCCTCGAGGTTCACGCGACTGAAGGCCGTCACCCGGTGCTCTTCCAGCATCCGGTCGACGGCCGCCTCGTCGTCCTCGAGGTACATCAGCAGGACCATCTTCATGGGATTGTTCATGGCTGTCTGCGCGAATCAGGGGTGGGTACCGGCCAGGGCCGGCTGGGACTTCGTCTGGTCGGGTCCGGTGGCACCGTCTCCGCTGGCTTCCGCCGTCCGTCCGCTCTCGTCGGAGCCCGTGCCCCGGCCCCGGCGGACGAGGAAGTAGATTCCGGGTACCACGACCAGGGTGAGGAGCGTGGACGCCAGGGCCCCGGTGATGAGGGCCACGGCAAGTCCCTGGAAGATCGGGTCGAACAGGATCACCACGGCCCCGATGACCACCGTGCCGGCGGTCAGCGCGATGGGTCGGGTGCGCACGGCACCGGCCTCGATCACCGCTTGCTTCAGCGGGACGCCGTGGGACAGCCGGGACTCCAGGTAGTCGATGAGGAGGATCCCGTTACGGACCATGATCCCGGCGAGAGCGATCATCCCGATCATCGACGTCGCCGTGAAGAACGCCCCGAACGCCCAGTGCCCCGGGGCGATGCCCACCAGGGTCAGCGGGATGGCCGACATCATGACCAGCGGGGTCACGAAGGAGCCGAACCACGCCACGATCAGGACGTAGATCAGCACGAGCGCGCCGGCGAACGCGATCCCGAGGTCGCGGAAGACCTCGTAGGTGATCTGCCACTCGCCATCCCACTTCATGACCGGCTGGGCCACCTGGCCCGGCTGCCGCGTGAAGAGCTGACCGAGCGTCGCGCCGGTCGAGAGCTCGATGCCGGCCAGCTGTGCCTTCAGGTCGAGGATCGCGTAGACGGGGCTCTCGGCGTCCCCCGCGACTTCCGCCGTGACGTAGACGACGCGCTGGCCGTTCTTCCGGTCCACCACCTGACGGGTCGTGGCGGGCACCACCCGCACGAGCTCGCTCACCGGCACCTGTCGGCCGGTGACGGACGTGACGTGGAGCCCCGCCAGCCGCTCCGCGCCCGAGCGCGCCTCCCGCGCCATGCGGACGCGAACCGGGACCGGCGTGCGGGCGTCGGGGGCCGACAGGTGGGTCGCGACCTGGCCGGCGAGCCCCGCTCGGAGGGCGCCCACCACCTGGGCCTTGTCGACGCCCACCAGGGCGGCCCGCTCGGCGTCGACCTCGAACCGCAGCTCCTTCTGAGGTGCCGCGAGAGACCAGTCGACGTCCACCACGGACGGGTGCTCGCCGAAGAGCCGCATCACCTCCCCCGCTACGCGAGCCTGCTCGGCCTCGTCGGGGCCGTAGATCTCGGCCACCAGGGTCGACATGACCGGCGGACCGGGCGGCACCTCCACCACCTTGACCCGGGCGCCGGTCCCCGAGGCGAGCGCCACGCTGTCCACGACCGGGCGCACGGCCTTGGCCACGTCGTGGCTCTGGGCGCCCCGCTCGCCCTTCTCGACCAGGTTGACCTGGAGGTCCGCCACGTTGTCCCCCTCCCGGAGGTAGTAGTGGCGGATCATGCCGTTGAAGTTGAACGGTGCCGCGATCCCGGCGTACAGCTGCACGTCCTCCACCTCCGGCACCGCCACGACCGCCCGCGACAGGTCCTGCGCCAGGGCGAGAGTCGTCTCCAGGGGCGTACCCTCGGGCATGTCGAGGATCACCTGGAACTCGTTCTTGTCGTCGAACGGGAGCATCTTCACGCTCACCGCCCGGGTCAGGAACATCGTCCCGGCCCCTATGAGCAGGAGCACCACCACGCCCAGGGCCGCCCACATGCGCCGGGGGCGGTCCAGTAGGGGAGCCATCAGGGCCCGGTACGTGCGGTAGATCTTCGTCTTCTCCAGGACGTACGGTTCGCCCTCCTCGTCGTGGTGGACGCCCTTCAGCAGACGGAACGCTAGCCACGGGGTGATGATCAGCGCCACGGCCAGGCTGAAGAGCATGGCCACCGTCGCTCCCACGGGCATGGGGCTCATGTACGGTCCCATGAGGCCCGAGACGAAGAGCATGGGCAGCACGGCCGCGATCACCGTCAGCGTGGCCAGGATGGTCGGATTCCCCACCTCGTCCACGGACGCCCGGGCCGCGGCCCGCAGGGGTCGGTCCCGCATGGCGAAGTGACGCTCCATGTTCTCGGCCACGATGATGGAGTCGTCGATCACGATTCCCGTGACGAAGATCAGGGCGAAGAGCGTCACGCGGTTGAGCGTGTACCCGAAGACCTGGTAGACGAAGAGGGTGAGGGCGAAGGTCACGGGCACGGCCATCATGACCACGACGGCGCTGCGCCACCCCATGGTGAGCGCCACCACGAGCCCCACGGCGAGGATCGCCATGAGGAGGTGCTCCTGGAGCGTGGTGACCTTCTCCCGGGCGGTCTCTCCGTAGTTGCGGGTCACCTGGACCTGGACGTCCCGGGGCAGCAGCGTCCCCTCCAGGGCGTGGAGCCGTTCCTCGAGGGACCGCCCGAGCAGCGTCGCGTCGGCCCCGGGCCGCTTCGCCACCGCCACCGTCACGAGGGGCGCCCACTCACCCGGCGCGTCGGTCTGGAACGCGTAGCTCTCCACCTCCGACGGCCCGTCGACGACCCGGGCGACGTCGCCCACCGTCACCAGCTGGCCGTTCCGGACGTCCAGCACGACGCCCTCCACGTCGGCCGCCGTCGTCAGGAAGGGGCCGGCCGTGACCTTCACGACCTCGCCCTCCCGCACGAACTCGCCCGCTCCGGCCCGGACGTTCGACTGCTCGAGGCGCCGGGCGACCAGCCCGGGATCCACCCCGTACGACGCCAGCCGCTCGGGAAGGAGCTCCACCCGGATCTCCCGGGGATAGCCCCCCATCACCGTCACGTCCCGCACCTCCTGCACCTGCTCGAGCTCGACCCGGAGCTCGTCGGCGATCCGGCGGAGCAGTGCGCCGTCGTAGTAGTCCGCCGACGCGGACTCCGCCGGGTAGAGCGTCGCGGTGAAGAAGGGCACGTCGTCGATGGTGACCGTCTTCACCAAGGGCATGGCGATCCCGGCCGGCATCCGGTCGGCATACTTCCCCAGCGTGCTGTACAGGCGGACCAGGCTCTCCTCCATGTCCCGACCGACCTCGTACCTCACGGTGACCAGCCCGAATCCCTCCTGGGCGTGGCTGTAGACGTACTCGACGCCCTCGATCCCCCGGAGCACGTTCTCCACGGGCACCAGGAGCCGGTTCTCCACCTCCTCCGGGGTCGCGCCCGGGAGGGGCATGTACAGGTCCGCCAGTGGCACGATGATCTGCGGCTCCTCCTCGCTGGGCATGGTCGCGAGGGTCCACGCGCCCAGCCCCAGGGCCGCGGCCATCAGCAACGGCGTCAGCTTGGAGTCGAGGAAGGCCGACGCGAGCCTTCCGGCCAGGTTCCCCTTCATGACACGCTCCAGTCCACGAGCTCCACGTCGTCCGTCGGCAGCCCGTCACGCAGGGTCGGCCCGGGGTTCCGGACCACCACGAGCTCGCCCGGCGGGCCCGCCAGCACCTCGACGGCTCCGGGCCGGCTCCGCCCGAGCCGGATCCACCGCAGACGGAGCTCTCCGTCGGTCACCTGGAAGACACCCGTGAGCTGGCCCCTGTGGATGACCGCATCCTCGGGGATCCAGAGGGATCCGGTCGACGCATCCTCGATCTCCAGGCGCGCGTAGGCCCCGGGCACGACGGCCCCGGCCGCCCGAAGCGCCGGCTCGAACACGGCCTCCACCCGGAGCCGTCGGCTTCCGGGCTCGAGAGCCGGGGCGACGCGCGTCACGCGGGCGGGGGCAGTGACGCCCGCCCCCGGAATCGAGACGCGCACCGTGCGACCCACGGCGATCCGGCCGCTGGCGGAGGACGGCAGGTCCGCCTCGATCTGCAGCCCGCTCCGACCGACCACCTGGAGGAGGGGGCGGCCGGGGGCCGCCAGGTCACCCGGCTCGGAGGTCCGGCTCTCCACGACGCCGTCGAACGGCGCCGACACCACCACGTAGTTGAGCTGCGTGCGGGCATCGCGCAGGGCCGCCTCGGCCCCGTCGAGCCGGGCCCGAGCCTCGTCGAGCTCCTGCTCCGACGCCGCCCCGTCGGCCGCCAGGCTCTCGATACGTGCGAAGGACCGCCGGGCCAGCGTGGCCTGGGCCTCGGCCGCCTCCACGCGAGCCCGGACGTCCTCGTCGTCCAGTCGGACGAGGGGCTGCCCCTCGCGGACCGGCTCGCCCACGTCGACCGTGATCTCGAGGATCCGCCCGCTGGTACGCGTGGCCACCGTGGCGCGTCGCTCGGCCGTGATCTGGGCCGGGAACGTCTCGGAGGCGGCGGCCGTGGCCGCCCTCGAGGCGGTCACGTCCACGGGACCGTCGGTCTCCGGCAGCGCGCCGGGCTCGTCGGCGGCACATCCCGCCAGGGAGAGCCCGCCGACGAGGAGAATGGGCAGCAACGTGTTCCGTGTATGCGTCGTCATGATGTTCCGTCCGGTCATCGGTCGAGTCCTCCAGGGGTCTCCGTCGTGGCCCCGAGGGCGAAGGCTACGGCGGCCCGGGCGATCTGCACGCGGGTCCGGGCGTCGACGGCGGCGGTCCGGAGACGGGTCGCTTCGGCTTCCGCCTGCAGCAGGTCGGCCGTCGTGGCGAGTCCCTCCTGGAAACGCCTGCGGGTCAGGCGACTCGCCTCCTCGGCGGCGTCGGCCGCTGCGGTGGCGGCCACGAGGGCCTCGCCGGCCGACTCCAGGGCCCGCCGCGATTCGTCCAGCTCCGCCCGGGCTCGGGCGAGGGCGTCGAGCTGATCCAGGTCCGCCGCCCGGGCCATCGCCTCGGCGGCCTCCCGTCGGGCGCTCAGCGCGCCGCCCGTGAAGAGGGGGACGCGGAGCTGCACGCCCAGCGTGGCGTTGGCCTCCCGGTCGTCGAACGCGCCCGGTGCGTGCGTGGACACGGCCCCGAAGAGCTCGACGGTGGGGAGGCGGGCCATTCCGGCCTGGCGGGCCTCGGCCCGGGCGGCCTCGACGAGCGCTCCCGCGGCGCGGACGTCGGGCCTTTCCGCGAGCGCTGCGGCCGGCGCCTCCGGGACCGCCGGTGCCGGGGCCAGGGCGACCGTGTCCACCGGCACCAGCGGCGTCGTCGGATCCATCCCCAGGTGGAGCGCGAGCCGCGCCCGGGCGTCGGCCGTCATGCGCTCGGCGTCGACCTTCCGGGCGTGGGCGTCCGCCAGGGCCGCCTCGGCCCGGAGGACGTCGGCCCGGGTGACCAGGCCTTCGCGCTCGCGCCGGGCCAGGAGGTCACGGGTGGCCATCGCAGCGACCTCGCCGGCCTCGACCGCGGCCAGGCGAGCATCGGCCCGAACGGCCTCCAGGTAGAGGACGCGGGTCTCGTAGACCACCGCGTCCTCCCGCCGGTCCGCCCCCAGCGAGGCGGCCCGGGACCGGGCCCTGGCCACGTGCCGACCGGCCCAGGCGGCCGGGTCGAGGGCGCCCCACGAGACCCCCAGGCCCCCGCTCCAGTCGGTCACGGCGTCCGGGTGGTTGAGGGCGTC
>JASFUL010000283.1:0-7162 GCA_050050315.1 Gemmatimonadota bacterium | reverse complement strand
CACCCCACGGCCCACGCGTCCACACCCGCGCGCCCCCGTTCCACCTCCCCTTGTGCCGCCCCCCCGTCCCGGACATCCTGCCTCCATCGGACGCTCCCCCGAACGCCGGCAGGTGTGCCCATGGACGACCGATCCAATCCCGACCGCCGCGAGGTCCTCAAGCTGGCCGCGGCGGCGCTGGCCGCTGGAACCGCGGGCTCCATCGTGCCCCACCCCCTCCGGGCCCGGCAGCCCGGGGAGCCGACCACGGACCCGGGCCCGTACGGTCCGGCCCCCGCGTCGCAGGTCGCGCGCGGCCCGGCCCCCGCACGCCCCTTCCGGACGCCGCCCATGGAGACGGTCCGGATCGGCTTCGTCGGGGTCGGGGGGATGGGGACGGCCCACGTCCGAAACCTCGTCCGGATCGAGGGCTGCGTGGTCACGGCCGTGTGCGACATCCGGCCCGCCCACGCCGAGCGGGCCCGGGACATCATCGTCGAGGCCGGTCACCCCGAGCCGGCCCTCTACACCCGGGGCGAGCGGGACTTCGAGCGGCTCTGCGCCGAGGAGGAGCTCGACCTCGTGTACACCGCCACCCCCTGGCGCTGGCACGTCCCGATCTGCCTCTCGGCCATGGAGAACGGGAAGCACGCGGCCACGGAGGTCCCCGCGGCCTACACCCTCGACGACTGCTGGGCCCTCGTCGAAGCGGCCGAGCGGCACGAGAAGCACTGCCTGATGATGGAGAACTGCAACTACGGCCGCTCCGAGATGATGGTGTACAACATGGTGTGGCAGGGCGTGCTCGGGGAGGTCCTCCACGCCGAGGGCGGATACCTCCACGACCTCCGATCCATCAAGTTCGCCGACGAGGGCGAGGGTCTCTGGCGGCGGGCCCACTCACGGGAGCGGAACGGCAACCTCTACCCCACCCACGGCCTGGGCCCGGTGGCCAATTGCATGGACATCAACCGGGGAGACCGCTTCTCCACGCTGGTCTCGATGTCGAGCCCGGCGCGCGGCCTCCAGGAGTGGGCGCGGGAGCACTACCCGGAGGGGCACCCCAAGCGCGCGGAGCGTTTCGTCCTGGGCGACGTGAACACCTCGATCATCCAGACCGCCCTGGGTCGCACCATCACCGTGGTCCACGACACCGATCTCCCGCGACCCTACAGCCGGATCAACAAGGTCCAGGGCACGAAGGGACTCTTCCACGGCTACCCCGACCGGGTGTACGTGGAAGGCGTGAGCGACCCCGATCGGTGGGACGAGGCGGCGGCGTGGCGGGAGCGCTACGACCACCCGCTCTGGGTCGAGATGGAGGAGCGCTCGCAGGGAGCGGGACACGGCGGCATGGACTTCCTCGAGGACCACCGGCTCATCAAGTGCCTGCGGGAAGGCCTCCCGACGGACATGAACGTGTACGACGCGGCGGCGCTCTCGGCCGTGACCCCGCTGTCGGAGCGGTCGGTGGCCGAGGGGGGCGCGCCGCAGCCGTTCCCCGACTTCACCCGCGGCCGGTGGCGGGAGTGGCCCCGGCTGGGGATCGTGACGGCGTGAGCGTCTATCCCCTCGATCCGCTCGATCCCTTCCGGGACCGGTTCCGAGCCAACCCGACGCATCGGGTGCGCGCTCCGGGCCGGGTGAACCTCATCGGAGAGCACGTCGACTACGTGGGCCTTCCCGTGATGCCGGTGGCGCTGGACCGGCAGGTCACGCTCCACCTGGCGCCGCGCGACGACGACGTGGTCCACGTGGTGAACGTCGATCCCTCGTTCGGGGAGCGGCGCTTTCGGCTGGACGCGGATCCCGAGCCGGGTCCTCCGGGAGACTGGGTGAACTACCTGCTCGCGGCGGCCCGGGACCGCGTCCGGGCTCACGGGCCCCTCCTGGGCTTCGACGCGGTCCTCTCGTCGGACGTGCCCGTGGCCGCCGGACTCAGCTCGTCGGCGGCGCTGGTCGTAGCCGCGGCGCTCGCGCTGGACGCGGCCAACGGCGTCGATACGCCCCGGCTCGAGCTGGCCGAAGCGCTGGCGCGGGCCGAGCGCTTCGTCGGCACCCGAGGAGGCGGGATGGACCAGGCGGTGTGCCTGTGCGCCCGGGCGGGGCACGCGGCGCTCATCGACTTCGGCCCCCTGCGGGTCACGCACGTCCCGATCCCGCCCGGGTGGCGCTTCATCGTGGCCGACTCCCTGTCGAAAGCGGAGAAGTCGGGCTCGGCGCGGGACGCCTACAACGACCGGACCCACGCGTGCGCCGACGCGCTGGAGGCCGTCCGGAAGACCCTCGGCGAGGGCCGGAAGACGGGGTACCCGGAGCTGCTTCGCAGCCACGGTGCCGGCGCGCTCGTCGAGATCGGAGCGGGGAGCCTGGAGGGGACGCTGCTCCGACGCTTCCGCCACGTGGTCACCGAGGGGGCGCGCGTAGCGGCCGCGCGGGAGGCGCTGGAGCGAAACGACCTCCCCGGCTTCGGCGCGCTGATGGACGCCAGTCACGCCTCCCTCCGGGACGACTACGACGTGAGCACCCCCGACCTCGACCGGCTGGTCGAGCTGGCCCGGGAGGCGGGCGCCGACGGCGCGCGTCTCACCGGCGCGGGCTTCGGCGGATGCGTCGTGGCGGTGTGTCGCGACGGGAAGACGGCCTCCGTCATGGAAACCCTCGAACGGGAGTACTACGGCGCTCGAGGCGGCCCGGCCCCGCCCCGGGACCGCCTCTTCGCCGTGAGGCCCTCGGCGGCGGCTTCGGTGCTCACCGACCCGGCGTAGGACGCCGCGGAAGCACGGAGCACGACAGGATCCGGCGCCCTCACTCGTCTCAAGGGAGGCACCGGCGCTCGCTCGCGACCGGGTAACGACCGCGCTGGGAGGTGGGACGGATGTCGGTGGGATGGCCGCAGCAGGTGCTCGCGCTGACGCTCGTGGCGCTCCTGGTCGGCCCGACGGACACCGTCTCGGGCCAGGGGCTCGGGGCCGCGCGACTGGCGTTCGACAACGACGGGCTGAGCGTCTGGATCCCACCTTCGCGACGAACCGACTGGTTCTACACCCACGGAACACGGCTCGACGTGACGGTGGACTGGACACCGACGAGGTGGGTGGTGCCGGGTGGGGAGGGGCTCGCCATGTGCGAGGACGGGATTATGCCCTGCCTGGTCACCCGCCTCGGGCTCTCCCAGGAGATCTACACGCCCAGGAACCTCTTCTTCTTCACGCCGGGCCTGGGCGACCGCCCCTACGCCGGGTGGCTGTCGGCCACGCTGTCCACGGAGCGGGTGGAGCCGGGCCGCTCGACCGAGCTGTCGATGGAGCTGGGCGTGACCGGTCCCCCATCGCTGGGAGAGGACGTGCACCTGACCATCCACCGGTGGCTGGACAAGGCGGAGCCGCGGGGATGGGAGCACCAGCTCCCCTTCGAGGTGGCGGGGGCGATCTCGTTCCAGGAGGCCTGGCGGTGGCCGGCCGTCGGGGAAGGGCGCGGCCGATCCGTGGCGCTCCAGCCCCACTGGCGAGGGACTCTGGGCACGCTCCGGACGAGCGGTCAGGTGGGCCTGGCCCTGAGGCTGGGCTGGAACGCGCCCCCATCAGTCGCCTGGACGGGCCCGGCATCCGATGGCCCCTACCTCCTGGCCGTGTTCGGGACGGAGGGGGAGCTGGTCGTGCGGGACCTCTTCCTGGACGGCTCGCTCTGGCGGGACACCGACCGCACGGTCCGCGAGCCCCTGCTCACCCGCGAACGGATCCGGGTGGCGGCCGGATGGGGCTCGATCGGCATCGAGCTGGGCGTGACGCGGGAGAGCCCCGCGTTCAAACGCCAGAAGAGCCGGCACACCTGGTCCACGGTGGGGCTGGTGGTCCACCGTTAGCAGGTCTCTGAAGAACGGGGGCGAGCCGCGTTGGCGCGGCACCCCCCGTGACGGGCGCACAGGGCGGCCGGGACGCGGCGCGCCTACTCGGCCCCGAGTGCCCTCCGAGGGTCGATCGCCGTGGCCTCCCGCACCGGCAGCCAGCTCGCCACCGCCGCGACGCCGCCCAGCACCAGGACCACCGCCGAAAGCGTGACCGGGTCGGTCGGCTCCACCCTCCAGAGCAGGCTCTCGATGAAGCGAGCGAGCGCCAGCGCCGCGACGACTCCCACCCCGAGACCGGCGACGACCGGCGCGATCCCCTGCGCCATGACCAGGCGCGTCACCCGTCCCCGCCGCGCTCCCAGGGCGACCCGGATCCCGATCTCCCGGGTCCTCTGCCGCACCCCGTACGAAACCACCCCGTAGATCCCGAAGGCCGTGAGCGCCAGCGCCACGAGGGCGAAGACGCCCATGAGGAGGGCGTTGAAGCGCTCGGTGGCCACCGACTCGCTCACGACGTCCGCCATCTCCCGCACCACCGGCGCGCCGCCGCCCCCGGCGACGCCGGCCAGGACCTCCCGAACCCCTCTCCACACGTCGGCTCCGGGGACCGAGGACCCACGGGCCCGCACCAGCAGCACGGGTGGGCCCGCCAGGACCTCCGGGGCCTGGGCGGCGGGCACCAGGACCGTGCGCCGTGGCTCGGCAGTCAGGTCGGTCTCGTGGACGTCGCCGACGACGCCGACGATCTCGACGCCGCCGACGTCGAACGCCGGGTGCACGTACCGTTCGCGGTAGCGGCCGATCTCGATCCGCTCGCCGACCGCCCGCCGGCCGGGAAAGTACCGCTCGGCGAAAGCCTCGTTGACCAGCGCCACCGGGGGTGCCCCCGCCGCGTCGGCATCGACGAAGGTACGCCCGCGCAGGAGGGGCACACCGAGCGTCTCGAGGTATCCCGGCGTGACGGAGCGCCACTCCACGGCGCCTTCGAAGTCCTCGGGACGTCCCTGGATACCGACGGGGATGTTGAGGCCCCGACGGAGGGGCCAGGTGGACGCCCCGGCGGCGGCCGCGACGCCGGGAAGCGCCCGAAGCTCCTCCAGGGTCCGGGCCTCGACCTGGCGCAGCCCCCCGGCGGCCTCCCAGCCGCCCTCGGGCGCGGGCAGGGGCGCCGCGAGGAGCCCCCGCACATCGAAACCCGGGTCCACGCTCACGATCTCGGCGAGGGTGGCCACCAGCAGGCCCGCCCCCAGGAGCAGGACGACCGACACGGCCGCTTCGGCGGCCAGGAGCACCTTCCGCAGGGTGCGCCGGGCCGTGCCCCCCCGGCTCGATTCACGGAGCGACGCCGCCACGCCGCCCCGGACCACGGGCACGGCCGCCGCCAGCCCGAACGCGACGCCGGTGAGTCCCGCGGCCACCGCCGCGTACGCCACGACCTGCGGGTTCAGCCCGACGGAAGCGGCCCGCGGCAGGGTGCCCGGGTACATTCCCAGGAGCGACTCCACCCCGAAGTGGGCAATCCCGAGGCCGGCGATCGACGCGATGGCGGCCAGCAGCAGGCTCTCGGCCAGGATCTCCCGCACGACGCGCCCGCGACCGGCGCCCAGGGCCATCCGCACGGCCAGGTCACCCTTCCGGCTCGAGCCCCGCGCCAGCATGAGCGCCGCCACGTTCGCGCAGGCGATGAGGAGGACGAGCGCCGTCGCGCCCATGAGAGCCCAGAGGACGTCCCCGGCGTCGCCGACGTAGAGGTCGCGGTAGGTCGAGAGGACCATCCCCCGGTCGTTGGCGTTGACCAGCTCCGGATGCTCGGCGACGAAGGCGTCCGACACCGATCGCAGGTCCGCCCGGGCGGCGTTCCGATCGACGCCGGGCGCGAGCCGGGCCAGGATCGGCCAGTCCTCGGACTCGTCCAGGGGATCGGGGTTCAGCCGCAGGGGGAGCACGAGACCGTCCTGCCCGGGCGCCGGGGGGAACGCGTACCCGGCGGGGAGCACTCCGACGACGGTGTGGGGCGTCCCGTCCACGCCGACGGTGCGACCCACGACCGCGGGATCGGCGCCCCACCGCGAGACCCAGAGATCGTGCCCGAGCAGCACCACGGCCGGCGAGCCGGGCCGGTCGTCGGCCTCGGTGAGTCCACGGCCCAGCGTCGGCTCGACCCCGACCACGTCCATGAACGAGGCGGGCACCCGGAGGACGGCGACCCTCGGCCCGTCCTCTCCCTCCCCGAGCCGGACGGACGCGGCGCGCCAGGTCGTGAGGGCCTCGAAGGCCCGGGAGCGCTGCCGCCAGAACTCGTACTTGAACGCCGGGACCGAGCCCCTCGGGGTCCCGCCGCTCCGATCCCACGCCAGGTGCACCACCCGGTCCGGCTCCGGGAACGGGAGCGGGCGGAGGATGACCCCGTCGACGACGCTGAACAGCGCCACGTTCGCCCCGATCCCCAGGGCCAGGGTGAGCGTCGCCAGCAACGTGAAGCGGGGCGACCGGCGAAGGGAACGGAACGCGTGGCCAACGTCGTGGAGGACGTCGCTCGTCCAGGGCGGCCTCCGGGTCGCGGGAGTCGGGCGGGAGGAGACGGTCGGTGCACGTGTGCGCTCGTAGAGGCCCCGCCTGGCCGCGTCCCAGAGCCCACGGGCGAGGGCGCCGAGCCACCCCACGATCCCCCTCTCCCCCGCGCGCTCCAGCTCACGGAGGAAGAGCGCCTCCATCGCGGCGCCGTGCTTGCGCCGGAGCCGGGCCGGCAGCAGACGGAGGGCGATCCGATAGAGCCCGCGGGCCAGCGCCCGCCTCACGTCCCCTCCCTCCCCAGGCGCCGGCGGGCGATCCCGGCTACGGTCTCGGCGCGCTCGACCTGTTCGACGAGCGCGGCCCTGCCTTCCGCGGTGATCCGGTACCACCGCGAGCGGCCCCCCGCGTCGGCGGGCTCCTCGCCGGGCGCCAGCTCCTCGATCCACCCGTCGTCCACGAGCTCCTCCAGCGAGCCGTAGAGGGTGGCGGGCCAGAGTCGCACCTCGCCGTCGGAGAGGGCACGCACGTCCTCCTGGATCTCCGCCCCGTAGCGCTCACGGGACGCGAGGGAGAGGAGGATGTAGAACCAGGCTCTTCTCACGGGGGCCTCTGGCTGGATGGTTGAAGTATGGAATCATACTACACTTTCATAGTATTACGTCCAACCGTCCACCATGGTTTCGACCGTACGTCGAGGGACCGCGATCGCCTCCGGCCCTGAAGCTCCCGGGACCAGGGAGGACCGAGGCTCCTACTCGACGAGCCGGATCCTGGGGAGCAGCCGGATCAGGCCCCAGAGCGCCGCGGCCGCACCGGTGA
>JASFUL010000282.1:0-7169 GCA_050050315.1 Gemmatimonadota bacterium | reverse complement strand
TCCCCTCGGCCCGAATTCCGTACGGCACCTGGGGAAGCAGCTATTTTCCCGCGTGGCAGACCTCGGCTCTGGCCGAGGTGAACATCGGTCAGTTCGCGGGCGAGGCCATGGCCCGCATCATGGGCCTCCGGTCCGTTCCCCTCGCCGAGATGCAGTATCTCATCCTGGGATCGACCATCCCCTGGCACTGGAAGTTCTGGACCGCTCCCCTGGTGGCGAGCTGCATGGGGCACCGCATCCCCGGCCACCACGTGGAACAGGCATGCGCGACGGGACTCCAGGCCACGCTCCAGGGCGCCGCGGAGGTCGAGTCGGGCGCCAACGACGTGGTGGGCGTGCTCACGTTCGACCGCACGAGCGACTCGCCGGTGGGCGTGTTTCCGGAGCGACGGGCCCACGAGCGGACCCAGGCCATCGCGGACGTGTGGGACAACTTCGGCTTCGACCCGGCCACGGGAAACGCCATGATCACCGCCGCCGGCATCACGGCCCGCAAGTACGGGGTGGAGCGGGAGGAGACCGACGACGTGGCCTTCCTCCGCTACCAGCAGTACTTCGAGGCCAAGGAGTCCGGCTTCCTGGACCGCCTCATCGTCCCCTTCGACCTCCTGAGCGTGCAGGGGCGGCCCCTGGGACGTGTGGACGACGACGAAGGCGTCCGCGAGGTCTCCCGGGCGGGTCTGGCCGGCCAGCGTGAGCTGGACACGTGCGTGACCAGCGGAACCCAGACCCACGCCTCCGACGGGATGGCCGGGCTCCTGGTCACCTCGGCCGAGAAGGCCCGCGAGCTGAGCCCCCGGCCCGAGATCGACATCCGCTTCGTCGGCAAGGCCGAGACGCGGGCCGAGCCCAGCCTCATGCCCGAGGCGCCGGGGCTGGCGGTGAAGAAGCTCCTGGATCGGCTCGACATGACCATGGACGAGGTGGCGGTGGTGAAGAACCACAACCCCTTCGCCGTGAACGACGTCGTCTTCGCGAAGCAGACGGGGTTCGACTGGCACGACATGAACCACACCGGCTGCTCCCTCGTGTGGGGCCACCCGCAGGGCCCGACGCTGTCGCGGATCCTCATCGAGGCGCTGGAGGAAGCCGTCGACCTCGGCGGCGGGAACGTGCTCGTCTTCGGCTGTGCCGCCGGTGACGTCGGTATCGCCACCCTCTTCCAGGTCTCCTGAGGAGGCTCGACCCATGACCGTCGCGACCGCAGTGAAGAGCCTGAGGAAGCCGACCCTCGAGACGCTGGGGCTCGGAGGAGTCCTGGACATCTTCAGGAACGGTGGGCTGCCCGTGGACGCGGGTACGCTGGTGGAGCGCGTCTTCGGGCCGGAGGACTCGAGGGGCTGCATGGTGGTCTCCGGCGCCAACGGCATCGTCGGCGCGGGCAAGACCATGCAGCTCGGCTCGCGCCTCGTCGAGTACGGAGTCCCCGTCGTGGCGTTGGACTTCCCGGGGGCTCCGGACGGGCTGGGCCAGAAGTACCCGGGGCTGGTGCGTGCCTTCGGCAAGGCGGGCGCCGATCGGATCATGGCCAACATCGTCCGGCTCACGTACGACGGGAAGACGCTGCCGGCCGAGCTGGACGACCTGAGGCCCCGCTTCCTGCTGGAGGCGATCCCCGAGATCCTCGAGGTCAAGAGGGCCCACTACGAGATCTTCCGGGCGCGTTTCCCGGACATCGAGATCCGCTCCGTGACCTCGGGCTTCCCGAGCTCGGAGCTGGGCGTGGGGATCGCCCACCCGGCCTTCCCGCACGAGATCAACAAGGTCTGGGAGATCGTCGAGGACGAGCCGTCGGACATCAGCCGGCTCCTGTGGGCGCTGGGGCTGATTCCCCTGCCGGTGGGCGACTACTGGTCGTTCATCCTCGACGTCCTCTTCTGCGGGGTGACGCTGGCCGGGCTGCGCTACCACCGGGCCTCCAACATGCCCTACTGGAAGGTGGACAAGTACGTCCGGAAGCTGATGGGGCCCAACCCCTTCCGGGCCCACGACGCCATCGGCGCGAAGGGCGCCGACTTCCTCACCTGGTCCTGTCTCCATCACCTCTCCGAGCGCTACGGCGAGCTGTTCACCCCGACGCCGGACCTGGTGGAGCGGAAGGACACGGGTGAGACCTGGTATCCGCCCAACCACTTCCGTCCCCTGGTGGACTGGAAGCTCGAGGAGAGCGAGCTGGACGACTTCGAGACGTGGATCCTGGGTCCGCTGTATCAGATGGGCGCGCTGATGGTCCACGAGGACCGCGGGCACCTGGCCCACATGAACGCCATCGGGGAGCTCTGCGCCCAGTTCCGGAAGGGCATCGTGGCGATGATGCGCGAGGCCGGCCGGGATCGCGTGGTCGCGACCGTGGAGGCGTACCACGAGCGCCACCCGGACGCCGCCGGGGCCGCGTGGCACCCGGAGGCTCTCGACGGGATGGACGAGCCCGACTGGCAGCAGGTCTACGTCAACGCGGAGCACGACGGCCGCGTGGGCGTCGTGACCCTCGGGCGGGAGAGCTACGGCTGGGACGTCGACGCCGAGCTCAACCGCGCCCTGGACTGGCTCCGGGACGAGGGCGTCGAGCGTGTCATCGTCACGGGCGACTTCCACCTGTCCACCCAGATGGTCGGAGCGGACACGGCCGAGTTCTTCCCCGCGCTGGAGCGCTTCGAAGAGGGCCTGGCCATCACCGAGGGCTGGTCCAGCACGGCCCGCCGACTCCACGAAGACTTCGAGGTCTCGGTGGCCGTGGTGCCGGGCAAGCGGTGCCTGGGAGGCATGCTGGAGCTCCTCCTGCACTGCCACTACGTGGTGGCGGTCGACGACGCCCGACTCGGCTTCCCCGAGGTCACGCTTCCGGTGGTGCCCGGGATGGAGGGGTGCCACTGGCCGCTGCGCCGGGCCACCGGAGAGGGTCGGACGCGGGTCCTGGAGCTGCTCCTGACGGGCCGCCCGGTGAAGGCCGCCGACGCGGTCGGATGGCTCATCGACCACGCGGCGTCTCTCGAGGATGCGCTGGCCACGGCCTGGTCGGTGGCGTCGACCGGGGAAGGGCTGCCACGTCGGCCTCTCGAGGAAGGCGTGCTGGCCGACGTACCCGAGGCGCCGGCCGACCTGCCCCGGGCGGGTAGCCCGGGGATGGAGGCGGCCCGGAAGGCGATCGTGGCGTGCGCCCGGGCCGCGGCCGGCGCGCCCCTGGCGGAAGCTCTTCCCATTCAGGCCAGGCTGGCCGCGGAGTTCCTGGCCGGTGAGGCCTGCCGGAAGGGGGCGGTCGGGGGAGAATACTCGAAGACGATGAAGGTGTAGGGGGCCGGTCTACGGCGCCGGATCTCAGACGGGATCGCCGAGCTCGGTGCGGAGAGCCTGCACCACCGCCTCGGCGATCTCGTCCCGCACCCGGAACAGGTCGTCCGTCTTCCGATCGAAGCGCTCCGACCACAGACGGTACCCGTCGAGGACGTCCACGAGCTGGGTGGAGATCCGCAGGCGGCCCCCCGCCACCAGGATGCTCCCCTCGACGAGGTACCGGACCCCGAGGCGCCGACCGATGGTGGCCACGTGGTCGCCGGCGGCTCCCTGGACGAACGAATAGGTCCGCGCCACCACCTTCAGGTCGGGAATCCGGCCTACCGCGGTCAGGATGTCGTCGGCGACGCCCACGCGGAGACGCTGCGCGACGGGGTCGCCGCTGCCGTCGGCGAAGGGTAGCACCGCCACCGAGCGCCAGGGGAGATTGCCTCCGGGGAGCGGCTGGGGTCGGGAGCGTCCCGCACCGAGCTTCCACGCCACGGCGCCCGTCACGGGCACCAGCACGCCCCACACCGCCATCACCGCGATATCGAGCGACGGAGCGAGCCCGAAGTGGAGGACGGCCCAGTCGGTGAACTCGAGGAATCCCCAGCCGGCCGCCAAGGAGACGGCAATCACGTGGGGGACCCGCCGGAAGAGCAGCTCGGCGAGCACGCGCGGGTGGCGGTGCCCAGCCGACCGGCCTTCCGACGGCTCGGCGGAACTCCGGCCGTCCGGATGGCCCGGGAAGGCCTCCGTCGCCCTATTCATGACGCACGCCGCGAAGATCGCGGCCCTCACCATACCCCATCATCTGCCACCCCGTGCGGGGGTACCTGCTACCCTGCCCTACGCGCCCCTGGGGAACACGGTTTCTGGTAGGTTGGACGCGGCGGGACCCCGGTGGGTTGCGTCGTCGGTCCGAGTGTCCACGGGCGACTTCAGGGGTCCTTCCGGCGTCGCCTCCGGGTGCGCTCTCCCCCTGGGCTCCCCTATCTTGATGGCCTGCCGCGCACGACACCCCGCCGGTCACCGCTCGCGCCCGCCCTCCAGGCTCACATCCCACCCGCAGGAGACGTCATGCCCCCGTTCAGGCTCCGCATCAACCACGAGTCCCACGACGTGGACGCCCCTCCCGCCATGCCCCTCCTGTGGGTCCTGCGGGACCTGGTCGGCCTCACGGGCACGAAGTACGGCTGCGGGATAGCCCAGTGCGGTGCTTGCACGGTTCACGTGGACGGTCAGGCCACCCGGGCCTGCGTAACACCCGTCTCCGCCGTCGAAGGAAGCGACATCCTCACCATCGAGGGGCTCGGCGCCGAGGGCCTCCACGCGCTCCAGCGGGCCTGGATCGCCGAGGAGGTGCCCCAGTGCGGCTACTGCCAGACCGGCCAGCTCATGAGCGCGGCCGCGCTGCTGGAGCGCCGTCCGGAGCCCACCGACGAGGAGATCGACCAGGCCATGTCGGGCAATATCTGCCGGTGCGGCACCTACGACCGGATCCGGGCCGCCGTCCACCGGGCCGCCGGGGGGGGTGTGGCCACCGAAGCGGGTGACGCCCGGGAGGGCGGCCGATGAGCCCGGGGGCGACGGACTTCGACCGGCGCGACTTCCTGAAGGCGGGCGCCGTGGCCGGAGGCGGCTTGCTCCTGGGCCTGTGGCTACCCGGCGCGGGCCGCGCCGAAGCGACGGTGGCGGCGCTGGCGGACCCTGCGCTCGCGGGCTTCCAGCCGAGCGCCTGGGTGCGGGTGGACCCCGACGGATCCGTCACGATCTGGTGCGGCAAGGTGGACATGGGCCAGGGCGTCCGGACCGCGCTTCCCATGATCGTGGCGGACGAGCTCGACGTGCCCTGGGAGTCGGTCACCGTCGTGCAGGCCGACGCCCACCCCGACCGATGGGGTCGCCAGATGACGGTGGGGAGCGGCAGCGTGCGCCGCGGGGCGTGGATGGATCTGCGCAGGGCGGGCGCCGCCGCGCGTCAGATGCTCGTCTCCGCCGCCGGCGCCGCCCTGGGCGTGTCGGTCGCCGAGCTCTCGACGGACGGGACGGGGCGCGTCGTCCACGAGACGTCGGGCTCGTCGCGCACCTACGGCGAGCTGGCCGACGCCGCGGCTGCGCTGGAGGTGCCCTCCGAACCCCGCCTGAAGGACCCCGCCGACTTCCGCTACATCGGCCGCGGGGTCCCGCTGCGGGACCTCGAGGAGAAGGTCACCGGCGCCGCCCGGTACGGGGCGGACGTCCGCGTCCCCGGCATGCTGTACGCCACCGTGGTGAAGCCCCGTGTGCTGGGCGGATCCGTCGAGTCGTTCGACGCCCAAGCGGCCCGCGCCGTCGACGGCGTCCGTGACGTGGTGGAGATCTCGTCGGGGATCGCCGTGGTGGCGGACCACACGTGGGCCGCCTTCGAGGGCGCGAAGGCGCTGTCCCCCGGCTGGAGCGGCGACTTCCGCATGTCCAGCGCCGACATCTCGGCGCATCATGCCGCTCTCCTGGAGGACGATGCGGTCGAGGCCCGCCGGGACGGCGACGCCCCGGGTGAGCTGAGGTGGGCGGGCGGCGAGGTCGTGGAGGCGACGTACGAGGTGCCCTACCTCGCCCACGCCACGATGGAGCCGATGAACTGCACGGCCGACGTGCGCGCCGACGGGGCCGAGGTGTGGGCCCCGACGCAGAACCCCCAGGGCGCGCAGTCCACGACGGCGCGGATCGCGGGCCTGGACGTCTCGCGGGTCACGGTCCACCCGACCTGGATGGGATGCGGCTGGGGACGCCGGGGCGGGACGGACTACGTCGACGACGCCGTCGAGACGTCCCTGGCCGTGGGCGCTCCCGTCCAGATGGTGTGGACCCGGGAGGAGGACACGCGCAACGACCCCTACCGGCCCGCCTCGACGATCCGCTTCCGGGGCGCCGCCGACGCCTCGGGCATCCGCGCGCTGCACGCCCGCGTGGCGGGACCGCCCCTGGGGGTCACCAGCGGGCGTACGGGGAGCGGCGTCGACCGGAACGCGGTGGACGGCGTCGTCACGCTCACCTACCGCATCCCCCACTTCCTGGCCGAGTACTGCCGCTCGAACGTGCAGGTGCCCACGGGCTACTGGCGTTCCGTGGGCCCGTCCGGCAACTGCTTCATGGTCGAGGGCTTCGTGGACGAGCTCGCGGCGGCGGCCGGCGCGGACCCCCTGGCGTTCCGGCTCGCCATGCTGGACGAACACCCGCGGATGAAGCACGTGCTCGAAGCGGCCGCGTCCATGGCCGAGTGGGACGCCGGGCCGCCCGCCGGACGCGGGCGCGGCGTCGGCATCGTCGAGGACAAGGGCGGGATCGTCGCGCAGATCGCGGAGGTGTCGGTGGACGGCGGTCGGGTGCGGGTGCACCGCGTGTGGCTCGCGGCGGACTGCGGGCGGATCGTCCACCCCGGGATCGTCCACCAGCAGATGGTCGGCTCGGTGGTCGCCGGCCTCACCGCCGCCCTGTACGGCGAGATCACCCTCGAGGACGGTCGTGTCGTCCAGAGCAACTTCCACGACTACCGGATGCTCCGGATGCGCGAGATGCCGACGGTCGACGTGCGCCTCGTGGACTCCGCCGAGGAGCCCGGCGGCGTGGGCGAGCCCGCGGTGCCCCCCATCGCGCCGGCCGTGGCCAACGCGGTGTTCGCGCTCACCGGCCAGCGTGTGAGGAAGCTGCCGATCCGGCTGGGATGAGCCGTTCCCCGGGGTGGGTGGCCCGGCCCGCCCCGGTCCGGCCGAGCGCTACCCCGACGGCCCGCCGAGAAAGGCCAGCCAGCGGTCCTCGAGGGCGTCCAGGCTCTGGCCGTAGACCGCCTCGAGGTTCCGCCTCGTCTCGTCCGCCCCATCTCCCGGGCCGTCCGTGCGCTCCACGAACGCCTC
>JASFUL010000281.1:0-7169 GCA_050050315.1 Gemmatimonadota bacterium | reverse complement strand
CGGAGGAGCTGCCTCCCCGCCGACCGGGGCCTAGGCATGGCGGGCAGCCGCTGACTCGACCCGGGATCCGCGGCAGCTCTGCCCGCCGGACAGTGGCGGACGGTCGAGCACGACGTCGGGACCCCGGCGCGACGAGACGCTTGCCCGGTCGCCCCGTTGTTTCTACGGTGGGCAGGTCCGGACCCGGATGACCGGGCTCCGGAGCCCGAGGGTGGGAACGTCCACGTCACGCCCGCTTCTCACGCGCCGGATCCCCCGGAGACCACCATGGCCAAATACGTGCTGCCGTTCGTGTTGCTGGTACCGGAATACCAGCGGGTCGCGGTGTTCCGGCTCGGCCGCATCGTTGGCTACCGGGGCCCGGGGATCGTCCTGAGGGCGCCCATCATCGAGGAATTCCAGGTCGTCGACTCCCGGGTCGTCACCGTGGACGTCCAGCCCCAGGAGTGCATCACCCGGGACAACGTACCCATCGAGCTGAACGCGGTCGTCTACTACAAGGTCGAGCACCCGGACATGGCGATCGTCGAGGTGGCGGACTATCGGCAGGCCACGATCGAGGTGGCCCAGTCGACCCTCCGCAGCGTCATCGGGCAGCGCACGCTCGACGACGTGCTGACCGACATCAAGGGAACCGCCGGCGCCCTCAAGACCTACGTGGACGAAGCCACCGACAGCTGGGGCGTGAAGGTCTCCCGGGTCGAGATCAAGGACATCCGCATCCCCGCCGACATGAAGCGTGCGATGGCCATCGAGGCGGAGGCCGAGCGGGAGCGACGGGCGATGGTGATCCGCGCGAGCGGCGAGCGGGAGGCCGCGACCGAGCTCGCCGAGGCGGCCCGCGTCCTCGACGCTACGCCGTCCGGCTTCCAGATACGCTTCCTCCAGACGCTCCTGAGGGTGGCCGAGAACGGAAACACGGTGATCTTCGCCGATCCGAACCAGGCCGCCGCGGCGGCAGCGGCGGGAACGATGAGTGCCGTCGGGCCCGGAAGGGTTCCCCCGCGTCCGGCTCCCCACGGGGAGTCCGGCAGCCCTTAGGAGGGGACGCCATGCCGTCGAGCCCTCGTTCCGTCGGGGGGTGGGTGATACCGACCGTTGCTCTCTTCGTCGGAGCCTTCCCCGTGGCGGCCCAGGAGGGCTCGGTCGGTGCCTACGAGCTCCCCGCTACCGAGATCCACCGGCTCCCGTCCACCCTCGTGGGCGACACGTTCGTCGTCGCCGTCGCGCTGCCGTCGGGTTCCGACGCACGAGCCCGGGGCCTCCCCCTCGTGGTGATGACGGACGCGGATCTCGCCTTCGGGGCGACCACGCAGATCGCGCGCTTGATGCAGTACCGGTCCGAGATCCCGGACGTCGTGCTCGTCGGCGTGGGGTACGGGGACGTGCCGACCGCGCTCCGTGTGCGTCGCCGGGACCTCACGCCTTCGGACCCGCCGGGTCTGGACGAGTGCAGGGAGGAACCGGGCTGCGGCGGAGCGGGGCGGTTCCTCCGCTTCGTCCAGGAGGAGCTGCTGCCGTTCGTGGAGGCTCGCTACGGGACGTCCGGGGATCGAACCTACGTCGGGGCGTCCCTGGGGGGATTGTTCGGAGCCTACGCGCTCTTCAGGGGCTCGGGGACGTTTCGACGATACGTCCTCGGGAGCCCGACGGTCTCCTGGGACGGCCAACGGCTGATCCGGCGGGGCGCGTCCGGATCGACGGTGGCGGAGAGTCCTCCTTCGGCCGTCTTCATCGGGGTCGGCGGAGCCGAGGGGACGACCGTCGACGATGCGCGGGAGCTCGAGCGCGCCGTGATCTCCGCCTGGCCGGAGGGGCCGTCGGTGCGTTTCGACGTCTTCGAGGGCGAGCGTCACATGTCGGTGCAGCCCATGGTCGTGGCCCGCGGCCTCCGGTGGGTGTTCCAGGAGGCACCGCCGTCGCTCGGTGGGGGCCCCTGATCGCGGGGCGCGTGGCCCTCCTCGGAGGGTTCCGGGTCTGGCGGGGGGACGACGAAGTCGACGCCCTCAAGTCCAGGCCCACCTGTGCGGCGCTCCTGTCGTTCGTGGCGGTGGAGGGGAGCGTCACCCGGGATCAAGCGGTCGCTCTCCTCTGGCCGGACTCCGACCGCCGTCGGAGCCGGCACGCCCTCAGCCAGGCCCTGTATCAGCTCCGCAGGACGCTCGGATCCGACTGGATCGTGACGAGGGGCCAGGAGATCCGGCTCGGGAGCGACCTCGAGGTGGACACGCGGCGGGCCGAGGAGGCCTTCGCCGGCGGAGTCTACGAGGAGGCGCTCCGGTGGCTCGACGGGCGGTTCCTGCAAGGGTGGCACCTCCGGGCCACGGTCCCGTTCCAGGAGTGGGTGGAAGAGCGGGAGCGACACTACCGTGCGCTCCACCGCGACGCGTCCCGGCGCCGCATCGCGTCCTGCCTGGATTCGGGCGATGTCGAGGGTGCCATCGAGACCGCCCGTCGGTGGGTGCGGATGGAGCCGAGCTTCGAGGAGGCGACGGCCGGGCTCGTCCGCGCCCTCGTCGCGGCGAGGCGCTTCCAGGGCGCCCTGGAGGCGTACGAGGCGTGCGCGCGGCGCCTGGCGGAGGTCGGAGGGGTCCCGGGATCGGAGTTGACCACCCTCCTCGCGGCCGTGAAGGCCGGGATCCAGGCTACGAGGGGCGAGATGATGGCCCCGGGCCCTGCGCGCCGCCCCGAGCACCGGATCGTCGTGCTCCCGTTCGTCCACGTCGGACCCCCGGAGCACGGCCACTTCACGGACGGCCTCAGCGACGACGTCACGCACCGGCTCTCCAGCCGCACCGATCTCGCGGTCATCGCCCGTTCCAGTGCCCTCCACGTCGTCCGCGAGGGGCGCACGCTGAGGGAGATCGGACAGGCCCTGGAAGTGGACTCCATCCTCGAGGGGCGCGTGCGCCGGGACGAGGCGGCGGTGCGGACCCGTGCGGAGCACGTGAGGGTGTCGGATGGCGAACGGCTGTGGACGGTGGAGATCGAGACCGGGGCGGAGGAGCTTGCGACGCACGCCGAGAGGATCGCTCGCCGCGCCGCCGCTGCGCTGGGCCTTCCGCCGCGCAACCTCGACGCCCGTGAGGGCGCCGAGGGCGGGCGGTCCCCCGCCTACGAGCTGTGCATCCGGGGTCTCCAGCACTGGCACCGCCGTAGCGGTGGAGAGCTCCGGGATGCGATCGACCTCTTCGTCCGCGCCATCGAGGCGGATCCGGGGTTCGCCCGATCGTACGGGTGTCTGGCCCTGGCGTACGCCATGGTACCGAGCTTCACCGGCGCGTCACCGCGGCCGTGGATGCCCCGGGCCCGACACGTCGTGAGCCTGGGGCTCGACCTCGATCCCGACCTCGTCGAGGGCCACATGGCCCGGGGGATCATCGCGTGGTCCTTCGAGCTGGACGCCGACGCGGCGGGGCGGGAGTACGAGCGCGTGCTCGCGGGGGAGCCCAGCAACGCCCAGGCGCGGGTGTGGGAGGCGTACCGGCTGGCCGCGCTCGGAGAGCGCGAGGACGCCCTCCGGTTCGCCTCCGAGGCCCTCGACCTCGATCCTCTCTCGATCTCGACGAACTTCGACGTCGGCATGGTGCGGTGGCAGGCGGGCGACGACACATCGGCCCTCGAGCAGATGCGGAGGGTCCTCGCGATGGACCCCGGGTTCACGCCCGCCGCGTTCGTCGTGGGCGCCCACCACCTCCGGCGCCGCGAGCTGGAGCGTGCCCGCCGTGAGTGGTCCAGGATCTCCGCGTTCGGTCCTTCGTGGACGAGTCTTCTCGACGCTCTGGAGGAGCGGACCCGGGCGGTGGCGGCCGTCGACCGCATCGTGGAGCTCGCGCCCGACCCCGTCCACTGGTACGCGGTGGCCGTCCTCTACACGCTCCTGGGCGAGCCCGATCGGGCCCTCCGCTGGCTCGAGACCCACCTCCGCAACCTCCGCGGTGAACCGGGCGGGTTCCGCACCGGGGGCCCCGGACTCTTCCTGGCGATGACCGACCCGTTCTTCGAGCCGATTCGACCGATGGCCCGCTTCCAGGCACTGGTCCGGGCCCTGAGTCTCCCCCGGCATCGTCGTCCCGTGTGACTCCACGATGATCCATCGATGACCGGCGGCTGAAGCCGACGGGCCACCTTCCTCGCGAGTGCCCTGGCCGCGCCGTTCCGACGGCGACGCGCCCGACGAGACCCCGAAGGAGGTGGACCGATGCTCCGCTGCAAGACGACGAGGTGGCTCCCGCCGCTCTTTCTCGCGCTCGCCCTGGCCACTGCGTGCTCCGAGGGCGACCCGCTGACGCCCACCGGCGACCTGGAAGCCGTCCGGTCCGGGGCGACCGCGTGGGGCGCCTCGATGCGTCCCCTGACGCAATCCTCCCGCGGCACGATGGCCGCCGTGGGGCCGTGCGCCGGAGGGGTCCGGTTCGCCGCGGCCGGAACCGGGAACGCGACCCACGTCGGACGCTTCGAGATCGATCTGGAGTGGTGCATGGATCCCGTTGGCGGCGCGATCCTGGGTGGCGAGGCCGCGATCCGGGCGGCCAACGGTGATCGCATCGTCATGAGCCTGGGCGGACAGGCCACCTCGGCCACGAGCTTGCGGATGGTCGCCGCGATCATCGGGGGAAGCGGGAGGTTCGAGGACGCTTCGGGCCGTATCACCGTCGACGTGATCCTCGGAGCCGGCGGACGCTGGGAGAGCACCGGCCGCGGCGAGATCTCCTACTAACGGGGACCGCGGGGGGCCCCCCCGCCCCCCCTCAACCGGGCGGCCGGCCCCCCCCCCGGGTTCCGTTGACCTTCGCCACGCCAGGCGGTAGATCGAAGGACCGTCCGCTTCGATCCATCCGGCCCCCCACCCCTTGTCCCCAGAAACCCCCCTTCGCGTCGCCGTGCGGCGCTACCGCTGGATGGCGATCCCCGTCCTGTCGTTCGGGCTGCTGGCCTTCCTCGGCGGGATCGCGGTGGCCCGATACGAGGTTTTCCCCTACCCGCTCGTCGCGGAGGCGGGCCGGCAGGGACAATCGCTCCTCTCGGCAACCGAAGCGTGGACGTTCAGGCATCACGAGCTGGACGTGGGAGATGCCGGCGCAGGGGTCACCGTCCACGACGCCGGGCGGGCCTACCCGGGAGCCACCCTGATCGTCGGGTACCGGAACGGGTCGTTCGCGCCCTTCCTGATCGACATGGACGGCACCATCCTCCACCGGTGGACGATCGGCTTCGGGGACGCCTGGGAGGACCCGGACCACCAGGCCTTCCGACTCCCCGATCACGAGCAGACGATCCACGGGGTGCTCGCGTTCCCGAACGGCGACCTGGTCCTCAACTTCGAGTACCGGGGGACCGTCAGGATGGACCGGTGCTCCCACATCGCCTGGGCGCTCGGAGAGCAGACCCATCACTCGCTGGCGCTGGACCCGGACGGCTCCATCTGGGTCCTCGGCCGGGAGTACGTGGAGCGGGAGTCGGAGAGCCTCCCCGAGATGCGCCCGCCCTACTGGAACGACATGGTGGTCCGGCTGTCCCCGGGCGGCGAGGTGCTGGAGCGCTTCTCGATCCTCCAGGCCCTCTACGACAGCGGCTACCACGGCCTCGTGCTGGCCGGACCTCCCTCGGATCCTGGCCTGGACGAGGAGGACCCGCTCCACAGCAACGACGTCGAGGTGGTCAACCGCGCGTTCGCGGACCGCTTCGAGCGGATCGAGCCCGGCGACCTGCTGCTCTCCCTGCGTACGCCCAACGCCCTGGTCGTGCTCGATCGGGACACCAGGGAGGTGAAGTGGGCATACCGGGGCCCGATGCTGCGCCAGCACGACCCCGACGTCCTCGACGACGGCACCCTCCTGATCTACGACAATCGCACGGAGGTCCGGCGCGAGCCGCCCTTCGAGGACCTGGATCGGCCGGGAGTCTTCGGGTACTCCCGTGTCTTCCGCATCGACCCCGCGACCACGGAGGTCCTGTGGACGTTCGAGGGGTCGGACGCCTACCCGTTCTATTCCTCCATCCAGGGCCGTCAGCAGGCGCTGCCCAACGGCAACGTGCTGATCGTGCATCCGGAGGGCGCGAAGGCCTTCGAGGTGACCCCCGACGGAGACGTGGTCTGGGAATACGTCAACGGGACGGAGGGAGAGGAGCACGCCGGCCGGGTCACCGAGGCGATCCGGCTCGACGGCACGCCCGACTTCGTGGGGCGCCCCTGCCGGTAGGCGGGCCGACCCCCTCCAGGTGTGGGAGCTCTAGGGGTGGGAACGGTCCGCCCGGTCGCTCCCAGCCGCCATCCGCCAGAGCACGAAGCAGGACCACGTGATCCCGGCCGCCATGACCGCCACGCCGATCTCCTTCACGGTCATGCCGATCACACGGTCCTGGCGGATCAGTCCCCAGCGGCCGAGCAGGTACGTCCAATCGTCGGGTCCGCCCGTCGGGCCGATGGACACCCGGTTCATGATCTGGCTGCGCGTGTCGTAGACGTAGCGCCCTACGCTGGCGAACGCGGTCCCCAACCAGAACGCGGCGACACCCACCCCGAAGGCGTCGCGCTGCCGCGCCAGGAGGGCCGCGGCCACGACGGGGACGAGGAGCTCCAGGACGGTGCCGCCCGCGATCGTGAGCAGCTCGCTCCCGGAGAAGCCGAAGAGGACGTGGCCGATCTCGTGGAAGGCCAGGTTGATCCCGGAAAAGATGCTCGCCCACCAGATGTCGCCGGCGTGCTTCCAGGCGATCCACGCCAGGATCGGCAGAAGTGGCGCCCGCACGACCCAGCTTCGACCCCGGGTCGACTCACGTAGCCAGCGGGCGAAACGGCCGGGAGACGAGGCGTGCCGCCCCGGCGGACGCTCCGCGGGCGGGTTCCGCGGGGAGACCCCGCCCTCCCGGTGGAGACGGCGGGCGGGCGAGTCGCGGCGTCGGAGGGTCATGCTCCACGATAGCCCACCCCGTGGGGGGCCGATACCTTGCGGGCCATGACCGAGACCCGACCCGCCCCCGGCTCCTCCGGCGTCGCCTTCGTCACCGGCGCGTCCTCCGGGCTCGGACGTGGGATGGTGGCCCGACTCGCCGAGGAGGGTTGGGCCGTGGCCGTGTCGGCCCGCCGGGAGGGAGTGCTGGCCGACGTTGTCGCGGCGATCGAGGAGGCCGGTGGGCGGGCGGCTGCCTGCCCGGCCGACGTCGGC
>JASFUL010000280.1:0-7176 GCA_050050315.1 Gemmatimonadota bacterium | reverse complement strand
GTCCTCCGGGCTCGGACGTGGGATGGCCGCCCGACTCGCCGAGGAGGGTTGGGCCGTGGCCGTGTCGGCCCGCCGGGAGGGAGTGCTGGCCGACGTTGTCGCGGCGATCGAGGAGGCCGGTGGGCGGGCGGCTGCCTGCCCGGCCGACGTCGGCGTCCGGGAGGAGGTGCGCGGCGCCCTGGCTCGCGCCCGCGAGGCCCTCGGTCCCGTCGACCTCCTGGTGGCGAACGCCGGCATCAGCGAGATGACCGAGGTGGAACGGTTCGACGTGGCCGCCGTCGAGCGGATCATGCGCGTGAACTTCCTGGGGGCCGTGTACGCCGTCGCGGAGGTGCTTCCGGGCATGCTCGAGCGCGACCGCGGCCACCTCGTGGCGGTAGGCAGCCTGGCCGGGTACGGGGGGCTCCCTCGCACGGCCGCCTACGCGGCCAGCAAGGGCGCCCTGCACAACTTCTTCGAGAGCCTCCGGATCGACCTGCGACGGACGGGCGTCGATGTGACGGTCATCACGCCGGGGTACGTGGACACCCCCATGACCGAGGTCAACGACCACCCCATGCCCTTCCTTCTGGACGTCGACGACGCCGTCGACCGGATGGTCCGGGCCATCCGCGCCCGGCGACGACTGCTCGCCTTTCCCCGTCCGCTCTCGTCCCTGGTCTGGGTCGGGCAGGTTTTTCCCGCCTGGCTCTACGACCTCCTGGGATCGCGCCAACGGAGGGAGAAGCTCCCGGGGGCCGACGGATGATCCGGCGATCGAGGGATCTCCGGTCGCCGCCCCGGGGGTCGCCGGCGTGGCGTGCCCTTTCGGCGGCCGGACGACGACCCCAAGTTGCACCGCCCCCGCCGTATCGACCGAACACGACACTGCGTCCGAGAACGGGTCGAGAGTCATGAACGACCGAGTCGACACCATCATCAGCGGTCGCCGCGAACGACTGCAGAAGATGCTCCTGCGCCCGCTGGGGCGCCCGACGGCCGACCCGGGTCAGAAACCGCTGGGCGAGGACGCGCGACAGCACCTCATGGAGTACGCCGAGGAGCTGTACTGGAACGAGCTCGAGTGGGAGAACATCACGGCCGAGGAAGAGACCGGAGGCGCACCGGTCTCCCAGCTGATCTTCCCGGGCTTCCTGGCGTTCGTTCGGGGACTCCTCCTGGAGGAGGTCATGGAGGACGCCAAGGCTCCCGCGGAGCCACGACCGGAGCTGGTCGAGGAGATCCTCCGCTTCCTGGCGGGGCGCGTCGTGGCGTTGGAGGAGGAGCTGGGTGGGGGCGACCCCGACGAGGACCGGCAGCTCGAGGACGAGCTGGCGAACGCGGACCACCTCCTGGACCTGGTCCTCTATCGGTTCCACGATCTGACCGAGGCCGAGATCGAGCGTCTCGAGGAGGCCCGTACCGCCAGGGCCGACTCGGGCACGTCCTGAGCCTGGCGGCGGGCGCCCGGCCCTTCCGTGCACCACCGACGGCCGCGACCCGGGCACCCCTACCTGGCAGGCGCGCCTCTCCTCGTCGCCCACCGGGGGGGCGCCGCGCTGGCTCCCGAGAACACGGTGGAGGCGTTCTCGTCCGCGCTGGGGGCGTGGGGGGCGGACATGCTCGAGATGGACGTCCGGACGACCGCGGACGATCGCGTGGTCGTGCTGCACGACGCCACGGTCGACCGGACCACCGACGGGGCGGGCGCCGTGCGCTTCATGCCCCTCGCCCGCGTCCGGGAGCTGGACGCCGGGTATCGCTTCGTCGATCCGCGGGGGGAGCACCCGTTCCGGGGACGCGGGGTGCGGATCCCGCTGCTGGACGACGTCCTCGCGGCCTTCCCCGACGCACGGCTGAACGTCGAGGTCAAGGCGCGTGAAGCGGCCGTTCCCACGGTGGAGCTGGTGCGGCGGCACGCCGCCACCCACCGGGTGCTCATCGCCGCAGAGCACGAGCGCAACCGGCGTGGCGTCCGCTACGAGGGTCCCTGGGGTGCCTCCCGCCGGCAGCTCGGACCCTTCTGGCTCCTCCACCGGACCCCCCTGTCCTTCCTGGTCACGCCCCGGGTCGACGTCTTCCAGGTCCCGCTCCGGTGGAGGGGCATGCCCGTGGTCACCCGGCGGTTCGTCCAGGAGGCGCACCGACGGAACATCCCCGTGCACGTCTGGACGGTGGACGACCCCGACGACATGAGGGCCTTGCTCGACCTGGGCGTGGACGGCATCCAGTCCGATCGGCCGGACATCCTGGCGCGGGTCCTGACGGAAGAGACCGGGCGCCCCCCCGCTCCCGCGCATCGGGGATCCGGGGAAGGGACGTGAGCGGGGTGTCCGACCGGCTGGCCGGCCGGTTCCGGCGCCACCTCGCCTCCCTGGAGGCCGTCGACCCCGGAGACCGCCTCCTGGTGGCCCTGTCGGGAGGTCTCGACTCGGTGGTGCTCCTCCACCTCCTCCGGTACGGCGCCCCCGTTCCCGGAGTCGAGCTCGCCGCCGCCCACCTGGACCACGCGATGCGCCCGGGAAGCCGGAAGGATGCGGCGTGGGTGCGGGGGCTCGCACGGGCGTGGGGGGTGTCTCTCGTCACCCGTCGCGTCCCGGAACCGCCGCGATCGGAGGACGAGGCCCGTCGCCTGCGGTACGCGTTCCTCGAGGAGATTCGCCGGGAGACGGGGAGCCGATGGATCGCCACGGCACATCACGCGGACGACCAGGCGGAGACCGTCCTCTTCCGGGTCCTCAGGGGCACGGGGCTCCGTGGCCTGGCCGGAATCGCGCCGGTTCGCCCCGGCGACTCGCTGCTCCGCCCGCTCCTCCCCTGGTGGCGCGAGGAGCTGGAGGCCTACGCCGAGCGACACGGCGTGCCGTGGAGGACGGACCCCACCAACCGGGACGCGGGCTATGCCCGTAACGCCCTCCGCCACGAGCTGCTCCCCCTGGCCGAGGAGCGCGTGGCCCCGGGTGCACGCCGGGCGCTGGTCCGGTTGGCTCGCCTGGCCCGCCGGGATCGGGGGGCCTGGGGCGACCTCCTGGATCGGGTGCTCCGGGACGTGGTGTCCGAGCGGTCGGTCGGGCGGACGGTCGTTGTACGATCCCGCCTCCTGACCTATCATCCGGAAGTACGCGCGCGGGTCCTGCGTGCCCTGGTCCGCCGCCTTGGTCCGGTGCTCGACGAGGCCGGAACCCGGGCGGCGATGCAGTTTACAAGCTCCGGCGCGAGCGGGCGGAGGCTGGCGCTGCCACGGGGTGTTTCGCTGGCGAGGGACTTCGACCGCCTGGTCCTCACGACCTCCGATCCCACCGACGAGAGCGGCCGTACGGCCGAATCGGACCCGGTCCGGATCCGGGAGGTCGGGACGGGTGGCGAAGAGCTCGTGATCCGTGGCCGGAGATGGCTCGTGCGTTGGAGCTGGTCGGGGCGGCCGGACGGCCGGTGGGTGGAGCGGTTCCACCCGTCGGACGCGGTCCTTCCGCTTCTGCTCCGGGGTTGGCGTCCGGGGGATCGGATCCGGCTCGGGTACGGCTCCAAGAAGGTGGGCAGGGTGTTCGCCGAAGCCCGGGTTCCGGCGGGCGAGCGCAGGACCCGGCCCCTCCTGGAGGACGGACGGGGCCGGATCGTGTGGATCCCGGGCGTGATCCGGGCGGCCCGGGGAGGATCGCGGGGCCCGGACGGTCGGGATGCGGACGGGCCGGACGACCCAGAAGAGGACGCGTTCACCATCGCCATCGCCGATGCCGACGACTGAGAAGACCCGCCAGCTCGGGGGCCGCCCGATCGAGAGGGTCGTCTTCACGGCGGCCGAGATCCAGGAGCGGGTCGCCGCGATGGCGGAGGAGATCGCCGGGGCCTACACGGCGCGGGACGACCTGCTCGTGCTCGGTCTCCTCAAGGGATCGTTCATCTTCCTCGCGGATCTCGTGCGGGAGATCGACGTGCCGCTCCACGTGGACTTCCTGGTGGCGGCGAGCTACGGTCACGAGACGGTGAGCAGCGGCGACGTGCAGCTCCTCTACGACCCCGCGGCGACCGTGCGGGACCGCGCAGTGATCGTCGTGGAGGACATCATCGACAGTGGCAACACGCTGAAGCGCCTTCTCCCCGTGCTGGAAGCGCGGGGCCCGAAGAGCCTGGAGGTGTGCGCGCTCCTCCACAAGCGTCTGGTCGAGCTCGACCGGGAGCCCCGCTGGGTGGGATTCGACGCTCCCGGGGACTTCCTCGTGGGATACGGCCTGGACTACGCCGAAGACTACCGCCACCTCCCCTACATCGGCAGCATCTGACTGGAGCGGGCGCGAGCCGGGAGCAATGGCGGCAGCCGAGGGTAGAGACTCCATGACTGGGCGACGCACAGGGAACGTGAGAACGCATGGCTGATCAGGGCCCCACGAAGAACGACCAGGACAGAGGACTCGGACGTCACTCGAGGACGTTCGCCCTCTGGGTCCTGATATTCCTGATGTCCCTGCTGGCGATCCAGTTCGTGCGGGGCCAGGACGAGTCGGTCGCGGACTTCACCTACACGGAGTTCGAGAACCAGCTCGAGAACGGGAACGTCCACTCGGTCACGATCTTCGACGGCTCCCGCATGGAGGGCGAGCTCCGGGCCCCCGTCCAGCGCGACGGCCAGGAGACGGTCAAGTTCGAGACCCACATCCCGCTGGAGGGCGGGGGCGACCTCCTCTCCCGTCTCCGCGACCAGG
Source organism: Gemmatimonadota bacterium (assembly GCA_050050315.1). Taxonomy (GTDB): domain Bacteria; phylum Gemmatimonadota; class Gemmatimonadetes; order Longimicrobiales; family Gaopeijiaceae; genus JASFUL01. The sequence continues at coordinate 2,497 of JASFUL010000280.1, read as the reverse complement.
ACGTGGAGATCGACGCGGAGGGCGAGCAGACCGGGTGGGGGAGCATCCTCATCGGGTTCCTCCCCTGGGTCCTCTTCATCGCCTTCTGGATCTGGATCTTCCGGACCATGCAGGGCGGTGGGAACCGGGCGTTCCAGTTCGGTCGCTCCAAGGCCAAGCTCATCAGCCCCGACACGCCGAAGGTGACGTTCTCCGACGTGGCGGGTGCCGACGAAGCGAAGGAGGAACTCGAGGAGATCATCGACTTCCTCAAGGATCCCCAGAAGTTCGCCCGCCTCGGCGGGCGGCTGCCGAAGGGGGTCCTGCTGGTGGGGCCGCCGGGGACGGGGAAGACCCTGATGGCCAAGGCGGTAGCCGGCGAGGCCGGGCGCCCCTTCTTCCAGATGTCGGGCTCGGACTTCGTCGAGATGTTCGTCGGCGTGGGGGCGTCGCGGGTGCGCGACCTCTTCGAGCAAGGGAAGGCCCACGCGCCGTGCATCATCTTCATCGACGAGATCGACGCCGTCGGGCGCCATCGGGGCGCGGGGCTCGGCGGCGGTCACGACGAGCGCGAGCAGACGCTGAACGCCCTGCTCGTCGAGATGGACGGCTTCGAGGCCAACGAGGGAGTCATCCTTCTGGCCGCCACCAACCGCCCGGACGTTCTCGACCCGGCGCTGCTCCGTCCCGGCCGGTTCGACCGCCAGGTGGTGGTCGACGCTCCGGACGTCAAGGGACGTGAGGGCATCCTGCGGGTCCACGCCAAGAAGCTCCCCCTGGCCGACGACGTCGAGCTGGGCCTGCTGGCTCGGGGCACCCCCGGGCTGAGCGGCGCCGACCTGGCCAACATCTGCAATGAGGCGGCCCTGCTCGCGGCCCGTCGGGACGCCGACCGGGTCACCATGGACGACTTCGAGGAGGCCAAGGACAAGGTCATGCTCGGGGCCGAGCGGAAGAGCATGGTGCTCACCGAGAGCGAGCGGGAGCTCACCGCCTACCACGAGGCGGGCCACGCCGTCATCGGTCTTCGCTACCCGGGCCTCGATCCGGTCCACAAGGTGACGATCGTCCCCCGGGGCCGAGCCCTGGGCATCACGGCCTCCCTTCCCGAGGAGGACCGACACTCCCACACGCAGGACTGGCTCGAGGGGCAGCTCACGATGCTCTTCGGCGGCCGGGTGGCCGAGGAGATGCGCTTCGGGCGGGACAAGGTTACGACCGGCGCGGGCAACGACATCGAGCGGGCGACCCAGATGGCGCGGCGGATGGTCACCCGCTTCGGGATGAGCGACGTGATCGGTCTGATGGCCGTGGGCGACTCGGACCACGAGGTCTTCCTCGGCCGGGAGATCACCCAGCAGCGGGACATCAGCGAGCACACGGCGCAGCAGGTCGATCAGGAGGTGAAGCGCATCCTCGACGAGGCCCACGAGCGGGCCCGCGTCGTGCTCGACGAGCACAGCGAGCTGCTCGAGGAGATCGCCCAGGCGCTGCTGGAGCGGGAGACCCTCGACCGGGACCAGATCAAGCTCCTCGACACGGGACAGCCCCTGCCGCCGCTGGAGGGCGTGCCCGCTCGAAGCGAGCTCGAGGACGGAGGCGGGGAGGGGGCCTGGAAGCGGCTCCGGCGTGGCGACGCCGGCCGCGCCCCGTCGGGCGAGGACGCGGTGGAGCCGGGCGAGCGGGTCCCGGGTCGGGAAGCCCCCGGCGGCGCCACGGCGTCGGAGGAGCCCGACGACCCGGGGACCGAGGTCGAGGAAGAAGCGTCCCGCTCCGGGGTCGCGCGCTCCGGTTCGCCTCGGGCGGCCGGAGACGCGCCTCCCGAGGGGTCTCCCGCCGGCGGGGAAGGCTCGCGGGGATGACCAGCCAGGCGGCGTCGGCGACGGGGACCGGGGACGAAGCCTCCGGTCCCCTTTCTTCGGCGCCCGCCGCCCCACGGGCCGCGGGCTTCCCGTGGGCCTGGAAGGTTCGGGGACGGGTGGTCGGGACCGACGTCCCGGTCATCATGGGTGTCCTGAACGTCACCCCCGACTCGTTCAGCGACGGGGGCGAGCTCGCCGGGGTCGCCGGCGCCCTCTACCGGGCCGTCGACATGGTGCGGGAGGGCGCGACGATCCTGGACGTCGGGGGCGAGTCGACGCGCCCCGGTGCCGCCCCCGTCCCGGAGAGGCGCGAGGTCGAGCGGGTCGTGCCCGTGATCGAGGCGCTGGTGCAGCGGCTCGACGTCGTGGTGAGCGTCGACACCCGGAAGTCGGGGGTCGCCCGGGCCGCGCTGGATGCGGGGGCGCACGTGGTCAACGACGTGTCCGGGCTGGCTTCGGACCCCGCGATGGCCGAGGTTGTCGCCGCGAGCGGGGCCGGGTTGGTGCTGATGCACATGCGTGGAACTCCCGGCGACATGGACGAGCGGACGGACTACCGCGACCTGGTCGGGGAGGTGGTCGGGGAGCTCGGCCGCTCCCTCGAGCGCGCCCGGGCCGGGGGCGTCGAGGCGGAGCGGATCGTCGTCGATCCGGGA
>JASFUL010000279.1:0-7177 GCA_050050315.1 Gemmatimonadota bacterium | reverse complement strand
GTCCACCACGCCCCGGGCGAGCGACTCGTCCACGGGGCCACCGGTCACGAGGAGCCGGTAGAAGAGCGGACCGCCCAGGAAGTCCAGGGCCAGCTCGCGGTCGACGTCGTCCCGAACCTGGCCGCGGCGGATCCCCCGCTCCAGGACCGCGGCCAGGGCGCGCCTGCGGCCCGCCAGGAAGTCGTCGCGCACGGCCGCCGCCAGGGCCTCGTCCCTGGCCATGGCCGAGACGAGCCCGGGCATCACGCGGCCCGCCGTCCCTCGGTAGACGCCCACGGCGCTCCGCATGAGGTGCAGCAGGTCGACCTCCACGTCGCCGGTGTCCGGGACGGTGATGTCGCTCACGAACGCTTCCACCGCCGCGGTGATCACGGCGCTCCGGCTCTTCCAGCGCCGGTAGAGCGTCGCCTTGCCCACGCCGGCGCGCTCGGCGATCCCCTCCATCGTCAATCCGTCGTACCCTCGCTCGGCCAGCAGCTCGAGCGTTGCGTCCAGGATGGCCCGATGCGCCCGCTCGCTCCGCGGTCGCCCGGGTCCCCGGGTCCGCGGCCCCTCCCTCACCTCTCCCGACATCTCGTCCCCTCATGTTTCAGAACGCTCACGTATCGTATTCCACGATAACGCCCCCAATTACGATACGCAACCGTTCCGTTCACGGGCCGGCCCCCTCCTCCGGCCGCTCGACCCCGAGCGCACGGTGGCGGTCGACCCACCACGCCCAGGGTACGAAGACCCACAGGACGAGTCCTCCCCAGGCGAGAGCGGATCGGGACGGAGGCGGCGCGGACAGGCCCATCAGGTAGAACGCGACCAGCACGGCGAGCATGATCCACAGGCCCCATCGCCCCACCCCGTCCCGCGGGCGGGTCACCCGGGTGTACGTGGCGACGCCCGCCCCCAGGAGGCCGAGCTCCAGGACCAGCGTCAGCGTCACCGACCGCCAGACCCCGGCGCCCACCCGGACGTCCGAGCCGGGCCAGAGCGGGAGGTCCGGCCCGTGCGCCAGGGCGTCCAGGATCCAGTGGCTCACCACCAGCGCGGCGAGCACGGCCGCGCCGCGGGGGCTCCTGCGCGCGAGCAGGTACGCGCCGCCGAAGAGCGCCGCCCAGCCGAGCACGGCCGCCAGGCTGTGGGTGATCGGGTAATGCTCGAAGTCGAGGGAACTGGCCGCCATCAGCCCCGGGACGACGCGGACCCGCTCGAGCCCGACGAGGAGGAGCGGCGGCCAGAGGAGGTCCGCCCACTGGGCGGCGGTGACGAGCGCACCGAGGGAAGTCTCCCGGGCCGCGGGCCTCGCGGCGAGGGCCAGTCCGTAGTGTCCCAGGAACATCGCGCTGCCTACCTTTCGCCAGGGGACTCCGGGCCTCGCGGCGGCGGAACCATCGGGGCCGTCGGGTTTTGGACGAGCACGGCTCCCGGCCGGGATTCCACGGACGCCCTACGTACCAGGCCCGAGAGGACCCACCATGCGCATCCTTCGACTCGTCGCCCTCGCCCTCCTGTGCCCGCTGGCCCTCTCGGCCCAGCAGCTGGAGGTGCCACCGATCCCCATCGACACCTTCTCCCTGGACAACGGGCTGAAGGTGGTGGTCTCCGAGGACCACTCCACACCGGTCGTGGCGGTCCACATGTGGTACCACATCGGGAGCGCCGTCGAGGAGGAGGGCCGCTCCGGCTTCGCCCATCTCTTCGAGCACATGCTCTTCGAGGAGACGGAGAACATCAAGGGCGAACAGTTCCGCGAGTTCGTCAACGAGGCCGGGGGGACCTTCAACGGGTCGACCACGCAGGACCGCACGAACTACTTCGAGATCATGCCGTCGAACCGGGTGAACCTGTCGCTGTGGCTGCACGCCGAGCGCATGGGTCGCCTGGTGGTCTCCGAGGAGAACTTCGAGAACCAGCGCGAGGTGGTGAAGGAGGAGCGGCGCCAGCGGATCGACAACCAGCCCTACGGCAAGGCGATCCTCGGCATCGACACCCTGGCCACCGACTACGAGCCGTACAAGCACACCGTGATCGGGACGATGGACGACCTGAACGCCGCCACGGCGGAGGACGTGCGGAGCTTCTACGAGCGCTACTACGTGCCGAACAACGCGGTCCTCACCGTGGTGGGCGACGTGACGACCGACGAGATCCGGGAGATGGCCGAGAAGTACTTCGGCGACTTCGAGCGGGGTCCCGAGGCGCACCCCTACCCGCCGGTGCCTCCCTCGCCCCGCACCGACGGCGAGCGCAGGGCCGTCCTCGACGACCCGCTCGCCCAGCTCCCGCTGGTGTACATGGCGTACAACGTCCCGCCGGCCGACCACCCCGACCGGTTCGCGCTGAACGTCCTCTCCAACATCCTCTCGGACGGCGAGAGCAGCCGCCTCTACCGGGTGCTGGTGAAGGAGGAGCAGGTCGCACCGACCGTGTTCAGCGGCTTCAACCTGCGCCGTGGACCCGGCACCTTCGTCTTCGGCAGCCTCCCCAACCAGGGGATCGAGGTGTCGCGGATCGAGGACCTGATCTTCCAGGAGGTGGACCGCGTCAAGGAGGAGGGGGTCTCCGACCGCGAGGTCGAGAAGGCGGTCAACAACCTCCGGGCGGGGCAGGTGCGCAGCCGGCTCACGGTGAACGGGAAGGCCAACGCCATCCAGAACGCCATCCTCTTCTTCGGCGATCCGTACCAGGTGAACCGTGACCTGGCCGAGTACGAGAGCGTCACGCCCGAGGAGGTCCGCCGGGTGGCCCGGAAATACCTGATCCCGGAGAACCGGACCGTGATCATCGCGCGACCCGCGCGGGCGGGAGCGGACCGATGAGGGCGCCGGTGGTCGGGCTCCGGATCGTCGCGGCGGGCATCCTGCTCGCGGCGCCCCTCGCGGCCCAGCAGGCGCCTCCCGCCCCCCTCCCCCTCGAAGAGGTCGAGTTCCCCGCCTTCCAGGAGCGCACGCTCTCGAACGGGGCGCAGGTGATCGTCGTGCCGCAGCACGAGCAGCCGTTCGTCACCGTCAACCTCGTGATCCGCGGGGGGGACGCCTCCGACCCGGCGGGGATGGAGGGTGTGGCCTCCTTCGCCGCCCAGCTGCTGAACAAGGGGACCGAGAGCCGCACGGCCCTCGAGATCGCCGACGCGATCGACTTCATGGGCGCCAGCCTGTCGGCGAACGCGGGGCCGGAGACGTCCAACGTCTCGCTGGGGGTCCTCACGCCCGACATGGAGCGGGGACTGGACCTCATGGCCGACGTGGTCGTGAACCCCACCTTCCCCGGCGACGAGCTCGAGCTGCTGCGCACCCAGACGCTGACGGCCCTCCAGGTCCAGCTCAGCCAGGCCGGCGCCATCGCGAACCGGACGTTCGGAAAGGTGCTCTACGGCGACCACCCGTACGGCAACGTCGAGACCCCCGCGTCGGTGGAGGCGATCGACCGCGAGCGGGTGGCGGCCTTCCACGACACGTGGTACCGGCCGAACCGCGCGCTCTTCGTCGTCGCCGGCGACGTCGAGGCCGACGACGTGGTGGCCAGGCTCGACCGGGCGTTCCGGGACTGGCGTCCCGCCGACGTTCCCGCCGTCGACTGGCCGGCCCCTCCCCGCGGCACCGAGCGCACGGTGACGCTCGTGCACAAGCCGGGCTCGGTGCAGTCGTCCATCCGTATGGGGCACCTGCTCATGGAGGGCGACTCGGAGGACTGGCTCCCCCTCGAGGTGGGCAACCAGATCCTGGGAGCCAGCTCGGCCGGGCGGCTGTTCACCTTCCTCCGCGAGGAGAAGGGGTGGACGTACGGGGCGTACTCGTCGCTGAGCCGCCGGCGGGGCGTCGGCTACATCCAGGGCAACATGGAGGTCCGCAACGAGGTCACGGACAGCGCGGTGCAGGGGATGTTGTCCGAGTTCGAGCGGATGCGGGACGAGCCCGTATCGGCGGAGGAGATGGAGCGCGTGCAGGCCTACCTCACCGGCCGCTTCCCCCGACAGATCGAGACGCCGCAGCAGATCGCCGGCCAGGTGGCCCAGTACCGCATCCTGGGCCTCGACATCGAGAAGCTGGAGAACTACCGCGGCCGTGTGGCCGCCCTCGGGCGGGAGGACCTGGAGGCGGCCTTCCGGGAGCACGTCCACCCCGACCGGATGTCCGTGGTGGTGGTCGGCGACGCGACCCAGGTCATGGAGCCCCTCCGGAAGATCGGGCCGATCACGCTGCTGGACGTCGAGGGCAACGTCATCGACGAGACCGCGCTGGCGGTTCGCGCGTCGGACGCGGTCTACGAGACGTCCTCGCTCGAGCCCGGCAGCTGGAGCTACCAGGTCCTCTTCCAGGGCAACCCCGTCGGCACCATGGAGCGGACCCTCGAGCGGACCGAGACGGGGGACTGGCAGATCACCAGCACGCTGAACGCGGGACCCCAGACGGTGACCCAGCGGACGATCTTCAGCGAGGCCTTCCGCCCGGTGGAGTTCCAGAACACCATCGCGGCCGGCGCCCAGGAGTTCGGGGGCTCCGTCACGTTCGAGGGGGACCACGCGACCGGGTCGATGAGCATGCCCCAGGGCGCGACCGAGATCGACGAGGATCTCGTCGGGGGGACCCTCGCCGGAGAGATGCAGGAGGTGGCCCTCTGGATCTCCGACCTCTCGGAGGGCGCGGAGATCGAGTTCCCGGTGTTGAGCGTCCAGACGGGGACGACGGTCAACGTCACCGCCACGGTCGTGGGCGAGGAAGAGGTCACCGTGCCGGCCGGAACCTTCCAGGCGTGGACGGTGGAGATCTCCGGCTCCCGGGGCACCCAGACGGTCCTGGTGCGGAAGGAGGCCCCCCACGTGCTCCTGAAGCAGGACCTTCCCGGGCAGCCCGTGTCGATCGAGCTCGCCGGCACCGGCGAGGAGGGCCCGGGGGGAGCGTAGGGACCACGCCCCGCCGCTCCGGACCCTTGCTCCCCCTCCGGCCGGCATGATATAGGTGCAGCGGAGGGCCGGGAGACCGGTCCCTCCGCGCCCATCATCCGTCCGTCACCGGCGAACTCCCCCCGACGCCGGACGCGGACATCTCCCGCTGAGGCGACGCCTGGTCCCGCGAGCGGAAGGCGGTCCATCATGAGCCCACCGGCCCCCGACGCAGGATCCGGCGACGAGGGAGGGGACGTCGCCCTCGCCGGTCGGGTGCTGGGCATGATCGCCCTCCTGGCCCTGGCCGACCTCTGGATCCACCACCACTTCGGCGTCGGCATCCGGAACATCGGGATCCCCGTCGGGATCGCCGCGGCGCTGGGTCTGGCCCTCAAGGCGGCCGGATTCGTGTTCGGCGACGACCGCGTGGAGGCCAGCCTGCGGCGGGTCAGGGATCCGCTCCGATCGCTCCTGCGACGTCTCGTCACCCCCACCACGCTGACCACCTCCGCGCTGGTCCTGGCCACGGCCATGCTGATGATCTCCTCGGTCACGGTCGTGACGGACCAGCAGGCGGCCGGAACGACGGTCCGGGTCCGCTCGCTGGACGCGTCGGAGGCGGGCGAGGCCCACCGGATCGACGGCGCGGCGAGGACGATTCCCGTGTGGACGTCGCCCTTCGGCCGGCTCTTCCGGGTCGACGCGAGCGGGTTCGTCGGCGGGACGTTCACGGTGTACCCGCCCGTGGGCCTCCGCGTCCGGCTCGGCCGGGACCTTCCCGCCCTTCCCTCGGTCCTCTTCCGCCCGGCCCCGGAGACGCTCGGGTTCCTGGCGGACGGAGCCGTGCTGACCGTCTCGCGACTCGGGCCCGAGGGTCCCGAGCCCCTGGCGGTCGACACGGGCCACGTCGGCTCGTTCCTCCTGGGACGGTCCCGGGCGATCCCGCCCGGGATGGTCGCCGACTGGGAACGGGAGCTCCCGGCCGGGGACGGACCGGGGGTCCGGGACGCCGTGAACCAGACGGTCCTGTTGTGGAAGGACGTGCACCCGCTGGACCACGAGCCTGGACGGCTGGCGCTGGGCGACGTCCTGCAGGTGGAGGTGCGCCTGGGAGAGACCCTCGTGGGGAGGGGCGAGGTCACCCTCGAGGGCCCCGACCTGATCGACGTCCCCCTGGACCGGGTGGCGCCCGGCTGAACGAGCGACCGTTGCGGGGCGCCCTCGTCCGCGCGGGACGCCCCCCAGACGACCCGTCGGAGGCACGCATGCACAGACGCGCATCGGCCGGACCGATCCTGCTCCTGCTCCTGGCGGTGGGGGCGGGCGGCGAGCCCGCCCGGGGGCAGACGCCGACCCACGTCGACGTCTCGACCCGGATCGCCGCCCAACGCTTCAGGATCACCTTCGGAGCCGAGAGTCGGGCGCTGGAGGACTCGGTCACGACGCGGCTGACCGACCGCCTCTCGGACCGCTTCCGCTTCCTGCGCTTCACCGGGGGGGACACGGCCGCGGCCTACCGCCTGGTGTTCACCCTCGACCGACGGGAGAGGGGATCGGTGGCTCCGTTCCCCGAGTACGGCTTCTGGGCCCGCCTCGAGCGACCCGACGGGACCCCCGTCGAGATCTACTGGAACACGCTCCGACCGGCGGCCGTCGCCCCCCAGGGGATCGGCACGGGGCGCGACTTCCTGGACGACGTGGACGCCATGCTCGCCGAGCCCGAGCTGGAGCCCCTGCACGCCGAGCTCCTGAGCGAGGTCCCGATCGCGACCACGACGCTGGCGTCGCAGGCGCCCCTCGGATGGGCCCTCCCCATCCCCAACGACTCCCTGTGCATGCGGAAGTTCACCATCCTCGAAGTCTTCGCCGTCTTCCGGGAAGGGAGCGGCCAGGGTGTCGACCGACCGGACACCGCGCGGGTCGTCAGCCAGCCGTTCACGCCGGCCACTCCCGGACCCGGGCAGGAGCCCTTCCTGCACAAGGTCTTCAGCGAGCCGATCTCCCGGGAGGCCCGGGAGGAGCTCGAGGCCGCGCTCGCCCGGGGCACGGTGGAGGGGAAGGAGGTCTTCGTCCTGGACTACCAGCTCGACCCCAACGCGTGCCGGCGTCCCATCGGGCCCATGGGACCGGTCACGGGAGGGGGGCGATGAGGGGCCGGGCGAGGTGCGGGGCGGTGGTCCTGGGGGCGCTGACGCTGGCATCCTGGCCGCCGCCGGGCGCGTCCGCCCAGGCCGCCGGGGCCGGGGCGGTGCGGGTTCGCGTCGAGGGGCTGCTGGACCGCAAGGCCCTGGTGGGCATGGT
>JASFUL010000278.1:0-7179 GCA_050050315.1 Gemmatimonadota bacterium | reverse complement strand
CGTCGCCTGCCACCAGGCCGACTACGACGGCGAGCACGCCGGCAGCGGCTTCCCGACCACCTGCCGCGACTGCCACACGCCCGCCACCTGGGACGACGCCACCTTCGACCACGACGCCCAGTTCTTCCCCATCTACCGGGGCACCCACCAGGGAACGTGGTCCGACTGCGGCCAGTGCCACACCACGTCCGGCGACTTCGGCGTGTTCACGTGCCTGACGTGCCACTCCCGGTCGGAGACCGACCCCGACCACGACGAGGTGGGCGGCTACGTCTACGAGAGCGGGGCGTGCCTCTCCTGCCATCCCACGGGGAACTCGTGAGATTCCCCCGGCGCGGCGGCGCTGCCCGCCCGGACGGGTCGCGCCGTTCCGCCTCCATGTGGGCGGGAATCCTCCTGGCGGAGCTCCTGGCAGCCGCATGCCTCGCCGCGCCGGTCGCCTCCCAGGAGGCGGCCGACACCACCTCCCCCACCGTGACGGTCCGGGTCCGACAGGTGGCGGGATCGAACCTCTACCTGGACATCGGCAGCCTTCAGGGCGTGGTGGCGGGAGACACCGTCCGGGTCGTGGACGACGGGACCGTGACGGGCCGGCTCTTCGTGGTCGCGAGCACCGAGGTGCGGTCCGTCCTCGCCTTCGTCGGGGAGCCGTTCCAGGTCGAGGGGGGTGATCCCCTGACGCTGCTGCTCGCACGACCGGTGACGGCCCCGGTGCCCGATCGGGCGCGCGTCGCAGGCCCTGGCGCCGCCGTCGCGGAAGCCGCCGCATCACCGCCGGCGCGGGAAAGGGAGCGCGCCCCCGACGCCGCGTCGCGCCAGGCCCACGGCCGGATCGCGCTCGACGTCTCGACGCTCCGCTCGACCACGCGCTTCGGGGGCGCCGACCCCGCGGAGGTGGACCGCACGTACGCGACGCCCGCCCTCCGCGTCTCGGCCACGGTGCCCAACGCCGTGGCCGGCTTCCGGTTTCGCACCAGCGCACGAATCGCCTACCGGTACGCGGAGGGAGGCTTTTCGGGAGAGGCCCTTTCCACGCGCATTCACCTGGCCGCGCTGGAGCGGAGGTTCGACCGGGTCCCGGTCCGGATGTCCATGGGTCGGTTCTACGGTCCGACGGAGTCGTTCAGCGGCTACTGGGACGGCCTCCACCTCCGGTACGGCGGGGCGTCTCTGGGCGTGGCGGCCCAGGTCGGACTCGAGCCCGACCCCTTCGACGGGAGGTTCTCCACGGCTCGTCCCAAGGCGGGGGTGGTCGTCGACTGGGAGCGCCGTAGCGACGGCTGGCGGTGGCGGGGAGACCTGTCGGGCCACGCGGTGAGGCCGACCGAGGACGCGGTGCCGAACCATACCTTCCTCGGCCTCGAGCAGTCGCTGCGGGCGGGACCGATCCGCCTCGACCAGGAGCTGCGGCTCGACCGGGCCCCGGACGGAGGATGGGAAGTGGGACGGCTGCGCCTCTGGGGAGTCGTGGCGTTGGCTTCCGGCGTGGACCTGCGGGGAGGCGTCGTCCGTCGCCGTCCGTGGTACGTGCTGCCGGTGGACGATCCGCTGGGATCCGTCCGGGACCGGGCCGTCGTGGGGATCTCCACCCGGATCGGGCGCGGGCGCTTCGCGGTCGACGTATCGGGAAACCGGACGGAGGGGGGCGAGGACACGCGGGGGGTCACGACCTCCTTCGCGACCGGACCGGTCGCCGGGCTCGGGGGAGCGGTCCTGACGGGTCACGCCTCCCTCTGGGATGGCCAGGACGGCCACGCGCTGGCCCTGTCCCCGGCGCTCTCCCTTCCGATGGGGAGCACGCGCCTCCGGTTGGCGTATCGCCTCTACCGCTCGTCCTACCTGTCCCGGAGCACCACGAGCCACGGCGGCGACGCGAGCGCGAGCCTGCCGCTGGGCCCGGGCCTCCTGGGCACCGTCCGGCTCTACGGCCGCTGGGGAGGAGGCCTGACGAGCCAGCGGCTGGACCTCGGTCTGGCGCGGATCTTCTGACGTGTCCGTGGACGCCGACCTCCTGATCGTGTGGGGCATCGGCCTCGGTCTGGCCGTCGTCGTGACCCTCCCCTTCCTCCTCCACCTCCGGAGGCGGGAGCGGGGCACCGAGCAGGCCCACCTCGAAGCGCTGCGCTACGGGCTCCACGAGCCGGCGTCGCTCCACCCGGTGGTCGACACCGAGCGCTGCATCGGGATCGGCAACTGCATGAGCGTCTGTCCGGAGGGCGTGCTGGGCCTGCGGGACGGCCAGGCGGTCGCGGTGACGCCGGCGCTGTGCATCGGGCACGGTCTCTGCGAACGGGCCTGCCCGGTGGACGCCATCACGCTCGTGTTCGGAACCGAGAAGCGGGGCGTCGACATCCCGCGCGTCAAGGGGAACTTCGAGACGAACGTGGACGGTCTGTACGTGGTCGGCGAGCTCGGGGGGATGGGGCTCGTGGCGAACGCCTTCGAGCAGGGGCGCCAGTGCGTGGAGGGGATCGCCCGCGAGGGAGAGCGGGGCCCGGACGGGCTCCCGGACCTGCTCATCGTCGGGTGCGGTCCCGCCGGCCTGTCGGCCGCGCTCACGGCCCGCGAGCTGGGACTCGACGCCCTCACGCTCGAGAAGGAGGACCTCGGCGGCACGGTCCGGCACTACCCGCGCAAGAAGCTGGTCATGACGCGTCCGGTGAAGGTACCCGGGTGGGGCAAGCTCCCCTTCCGCGAGATCCGGAAGGAGGAGCTCATCGGGCTCTGGGAGGAGATCGCGGGCGAGACCGGACTCGAGGTCCGCGTCCGCGAGACCGTACAGAACGTCGACCGGGTGGGGCCGTGGCACTTCCGCGTCCGCACGAGCCAGGGCGTCCACGAGGCCCGTCGCGTCGTGCTGGCCATCGGTCGGCGGGGTGTGCCCCGGAAGCTCGGCGTGCCCGGCGAGGACCGCGCGACGGTCCACTACGCGCTCCGGGAGCCCGACGCGTTCACGGGAGACCGCCTCCTGGTGGTCGGAGGCGGGGACTCGGCCGTCGAGGCCGCCCTCAGCCTGTCGGAGCAGCCCGAGAACGAGGTCCGTATCTCGTACCGACGCTCCTCGTTCCGGCGGATCAAGCCCGGGAACCGGGAGCGCATCGAGCGGGCGATGGAGGACCGGCGCGTGGACGTGCTCTGGGAGACCGAGCCCGTGGAGATCGCCGAGGGCAGCGTGACGCTGGCGCGAAACGGGACGCGGGAGCCCGTCCCGGCGGATCAGGTGTTCGTCTTCATCGGCGGAGAGCTGCCGTCGGCGTTCCTGGCGGCATGCGGCGTGGAGATCGACACGAAGTTCGGCGAGCCGTAGGGAAGGGAGCCGCGACCGTCAGCCGTCGAGGTCCCCCGGGAACCCCAGCCCCGGCTCGCCCGTCGGGTGCAGCATTCCGTCCCGGAGGACGACGGCGCCCGCCGCCGGATCGTCGACCAGGTCGAGGTGACCGTCGAGGTCGGCGAACATCACGTTCGGGCGGGCCAGGGCGAAGTGCAGGCCCGCGGCGATGGCGAGCGCCGACTCGTCCATGCACCCGACCATCACCTCGAGCCGGGCCGCCCGGGCCACCGAGTTGACCGCCAGCGCCTCGCCGATCCCGCCCACCTTCATGAGCTTGACGTTGACCATGTCGGCGAGGTCCCGCCGCGCGAGCCGGAACGCGTCCCGGAGCGTCAAAAGGCTCTCGTCGGCCATCACGGGGAGATGGACGGAGCCCGTCACCCGTCCCAGCAGGTCGGGCTCGCTCTTCGGCGTGGGCTGCTCGAGGATCTCGAGCCGGGCCGGACGGGTCGCCTCGACGAAGCGAAGCGAGTCCTCCACGGAGTAGCCCTGGTTGGCGTCGAACCGGATCGCCACGAGCTCTCCCACGGCCTGCCGTACGCGGAGCGTCCGCTCCACGTCGTCCTCGACGCTCCGACCGCCCTTGAGCTTCAGCGCCCGGAATCCCTGGCGCACCCGCTCGCGGGCGCGCTCGACCGTCTCCTGCACCGGCAGGATCCCGATGGTCACGCTGGTGAGAATCCGGTCCCGGTAGCCCCCCAGGAGCGTCCACAGGGGCAGCCCCGCCCGCTTGCCGAGGAGGTCGTGGAGGGCCATGTCCAGCGCGGCGCGGGCCGAAGGGTGGGCGGCCAGGGGCTCCCGGAGCTCCTCGAGGATCCGGTGGATCCGGAGGGGGTCCTCGCCGCGGACGGCCGGGGCGACGACGCTCTCCAGCGCCTCCATCACGCTCGCTGCGGTCTCGCCGGTGACGGCCAGGTCGGGAGCCGCGCATCCCAGCCCCCGGTGGCGCGTGTCGGTCTCGAGGCGGACGAAGACGTTGGGAACCGACGCGATGGCCTCGTAGGCGATCTCGTACGGCTCGGCGAGGCGTAGGTCCACCGCCCACGCCTCCAGCGCCCGTACCCTCACCCTCGGCCGTCCCGCACCGCCCTACGTCCTCCGCTCGTGGATCTCGGCCAGCGTCATGGCCTTGAGCGTCTCCACGAACGAAACGAGGTGGCCGATCATGGCCTCCCACATCCGCTCGCCCTTCTCGACGGAGGCCTTCGTCGGGTCGCCCAGGACGCCGCTGGGAGAGATCCGGGAAGTGTGGGCGAACCACTCCACGCCGTACTCCGAGCTGAAGTCCAGGTAACGCGAGTCGGAGCGAGGGACGAACGCCGCGGCCTTCGTCATGTCCACCAGGTGAGGCCGGCGGGCCAGGGTGGTGCTGGTCTCCACCTCCCCCGCGTGGAGGTCGGGCCGGGTCTCGGTCATCTTCGCGATGTCGGCGTCGCTGCTCTCGCCCGTGTCCACGCACGTGAAGATGTGGGCATCCCGGTTGATCATCTGGGCCGCGAACTGCAGGGTGGGCAGGTTGCCGCCGTGGCCGTTCACGATCACCAGCTTGGTGATGCCGTGGCGCGCGGCGCTCATCCCGATCTCGTAGACGAAGCGCGCCAGCGTCTCGGGGGCCACGGTGAGGGTGCCCGGGAAGTCCTCGTGGTGGTACGAGACGCCGTAGGGGATGAGGGGCAGGACCAGCGGGCGGGGCGGGCGGCACCGCTCGGCCACCTCGGCGCAGATGGCCTCGGCGTCCCACGCGTCCACGTCGAGGGGGAGGTGGGGACCGTGCTGCTCGATGGCGCCGACGGGAAGAAGGGCAACGTCCGTCTCGGAGAGTCGCCGTTCCGCCTCGGGCCACGTGAGCTCCCCGAGCGCCCAGTCCCGGGCCCGCGTGGAGGAGGGCCGCGACCCGCCTTCATCCGCATCCGATTCCGCCGTCTCCGCCCCCGCCGACGTCGCCGCATCGGCCCGCCCTTCGAAGCGGTAGGGGCGCCTCGCCGCCGGGTCGTTCAGCGCGTCCCACGGGATCCAGTTCCGACCCGAGCGTCGCAGCGCGCCTTCCGCGTGCTGGAGCAGGACGGGCCAGAGAGCCCGGCGGAGGTCCAGCGGGACGGCCTGGGGCGGGGACCTCCGTTCGTCGAAGCGAAGGTGCACGATCTCCGGGTGCGGCCGGGCGGGGAGCGCGCCCCTCCCCGGCGCCGGAAGGCGGCCGGCCTCCTGGAGCAGCCACCGCACGTGCTCCGCGTTGGCCGCCTCCTGGTGGAGCTCGCCCGTCGCTACCGCGGCCAGGCACGTTTCCACCTGCTCCGCCGAATAGCCACAGCGCGTCGGGTCGGCCCCCACCGCCGTCAGCATCGCCACCACCCGTCGGCACTTCTCGCACCGGCCGCACGGAGCCACGCGGTCGCCCTTCACCGAGGCGGCGTGGCAGGACACCTGCTGCGCCTGGAGGAGGGGGAACCGCTCCACCAGGGTCTTCTGGACGAGGAGCTCGCTGAGGGGTCGGAGGAGCGAGAACTGCGTGACACCCCACCTCTTCCTCCGAAAGTACCCCGACAGGGCGTCGTCGAAGAAGCGGCTCTGATCGTACAGGCCGTCGTAGTGCCGGATGCCCGCGTGCGTGGCGGTGCGCGTGGTGTCGAACTCGTCACCGATGACCAGCCGCCCGACCCCCCGGGCGCGCAGCAGCGGGAGCGCGCCGAACAGGAAGACGGCCACCGTCCACAGGCGGACCGGGTACTCGTCCGACCGCAGCCGGGCGTAGTCGGGTCGCACGACGGGCAGACGCCGGGCCATCCATCCGAAGACGCGGTCGGCCGTGGTCCAGACGCGCGCCGTATCGTCGGGATCGGTCCGCTTCAGGTGCCGGTATCCGTTCAGGGCGGTATACCAGTGGCGGCCGGACTCGTTCACGAAGACCGATTGGACGTCGAGCCCCATCTCGCGAAGCAGCCCGTAGCTCAGCAGGCTCTCCTTACCCCCACTCGACAGCACCGCCACGGAGGAACGGCGAGTCGACCAGACCGGCTCCCGCCGACCGCCGGCGCGGGAGCGCCCACCTCCCGCGCCGCCCCCCTCCCCCTCGTCCTCCTCGAAGCGGAGGTCGGCCTGCAGGTAGCTCTCGAGGCGCATGGGCTCGGGCTCCCTGGCCTCGGGCACCAGGAGGGGGTTCGGCCGCAGGATCTTGTTGACGTAGATCTCCCGGGCCGTGTTGGCGGCCATCTCGCCGAGGAAGGCACGGTCCGTCCGGTCGTACGCTCCCCGGAAGACGATCTCGCGAGCGAAGAGGCCATAGTTGAGGGCGACCTGGGCGGCCACCATCGCGGCCAGGTTGCCGGCGGCGGGATCCTCGGGATCGAAGACGGGCTCCTCGTAGCGGTACGCGAGACGGATCTCCTCGCTCTGGTCGCCCCGCACGATCCGGTACGGCGCGCTCAGACCGCGGGGGTCGACGGTCACGGGGCCCACCTCCAGGCGATCGAGGAGGAGGAGCGTCTCCAGGCCGGGAAGGGGCGTCACGGGAGCGCCTCCCGCGGCTGGAGAAGCCCGAGGACCACCTCCACCAACCGGTCGGACCCGTCGAAGAGCGGATCGAGCGTGGGGAGTCCCGTCGTGGTCTCGATCTCCCTCGCGGCCTGCGCGGTCGCGACCCGATCCAGCCCCTCGTGGTTCAGCGTCACGGCCACCACGGACCGGCCGGACACCATCTCGAGGGCCCGGACCTGGTGCTCGAGGGGGTGCAGTGGGTAGCCGGGGAAGCCGTCGTACTCCTTCCGGGCCGGGGCGTGCTGGAGGACGACGGCGTGGGGCCGGGCGGCGGCCAGGATCTCGTAGCCCCCGGGGTAGGCCGGGTTCATGAGGCT
>JASFUL010000277.1:0-7203 GCA_050050315.1 Gemmatimonadota bacterium | reverse complement strand
GGACTGTCGGCGGGAGCGGTGGAGACGTTCGGGCAGCAGGGCAACGTGCTGGTGCGCGAGGGGCAGTTCACGACGGTGTCGCTGAACATGCAGAGCTTCGTGCCCCAGTTCACGGGGGTCCCGGAGCAGGTACCGGCCGGGCAGGACTTCACCGTGGAGTGGAACGCCGTGCCCGGGGCGACGAGCTACGACGTGGCGATCGCGAACTCGCCGGACTTCGAGTCGGGAACGGTGCTGCAGTCGCTGAACACCGAGAGCACGGAGCTCACGCTCGCCCTGGACGACGGTGGCTCCCACTACTTCCGGGTGCGGGCCCGCAACGAGTTCAACTCGCTGGGGCTCTTCAGCCCGGTCAGCGCCGGCGTGATGGTCCTCGTCGAGCCGCCGACGGTGGAGTCGCACACCCTCGAGTTCACCCCGGCCACCCCGCAGTCGTGTCCCGAGACGGCCCAGGCCTTCGCCATGATCGAGAGGGTCGGCTACAGCGATCCCGGCGGCAACTTCCCGTCGAGTGACTTCACGGAGACCGGCGAGCGGATCGAGTCCCAGCTCCGGGACCAGGGCGACGCCGACTGGGAGCCCGTCATCGCGGCCAACCCCGGCCGGGACTGGACGGTGCTGGACGGGTCCGACGGCAGCTCGGGAGAGCTCGCCTCGGGCATCTGCTTCCGCGGCCGTGACGAGGCCGACTTCATCGACTTCCGGGTCCGCCTGATCGCCTCGGGTGGAGCCGCGAGCGAGTGGAACGAGATGCGCCTCTGGCTTCCCAAGACCGTGGACCTGTCGGAGTCGCCCGAGACCCGGAATCTGCCCCCGGGTCAGACCGTTCAGCTCGTGGCGACGGCGACGGACGTCAACGGGGACGTGGTGCCGGGCGACGCGATCACCTGGTCCAACTTCAACCCCGAGGTGGGCGTGGTGGACGCGGACGGCGTCTACGCCGTGGCCACCTCGGGCTCGGGAGGCCTGGACCGCGCCTACGCCCGGGCGGGCCACGCGTGGGAATCGAAGGGCGTCGAGGCGGACGGGCCGGCTGCCGGCGAGGAGTGGTGGGCGCCGTGCTGGGTCTTCCCCGCGCTCACCATGGGCGACGGCGACTTCCTGGTCCGCCGCATGCACGTCTACCCGGACGGGCAGTACGTCTTCCAGCTCATGGACCCCCAGGACGGCTCGATGCCGGATGGCGACGCCGACCTCTACCTGCGCCGGGGCGCTCCCGTCACGACCGACGAGTACGACGACGGGAGCTTCGCTCTCGAACACATCGAGCGCGTGGAGTACCCCAACCCCGAGGTGAGCTACCAGCTTCCCGGGGACGTCGTCTGGTTCGGGATCTACGCGTTCACCCCCATCCAGAACGTGCGCTTCGAGGTCACCACCCCCGACGAGCGGTGCGGCTACCCCGGAAACGGGATCGACCCGGCGACGATGTCGCCCGGGGCGGCCCCGGCTCTCGCGGTGCCGCTGCCCGCCGCCGTGGCGCCGCCGGTCTCCTACGCCGCTCCGCCGCCGCTGCTCCGTCCGGGCACGAGGTCCCCGGACGGGGCGCCGGTGCCCGTGGACATGGGGGGTGGATCGCGCTAGGAGGTCGCTAGGGCGTCGGCCGCCCCGTCGGCTCGGGCAGCTTCCCCGTCTTGTCGAGGATCCACCGCATGCAGCGGTGGCCGAAGTCGACGGGCTCGAGGAACATCATCGGGCAGGCGCCCGCCATCACCCGGAGCCCCGCCTGCTCGCACACCGCCACCGCCTCGTCCGAGACGCTGCCGGTGCCGAAGGAGCGGTGGAACCACACGCGCGGCACGCCGGCCGCGACGCACTCCCGGGCCACGTCGGCCGAGACGGCGGGGTGCGTGGCCACCACCACGCCGTCCACGCCCCCCGGGATCTCGCCCACGGACGGGAGGCACGGATCCCCCTCGACCTCGTCGGCGTGGGGGTTCACCGGGAACACCTCGTAGCCCTTCTCCCGGAGCCGGCGGTAGACGGGGTTGGCGGCGCTGTCGCCCTCGCGTGACACGCCCACCACGGCGATCCGCCGCTGGGACAGGAAATCCTCCGCGGCCGCTCTCAGCTCATCCATCGGAGTCCTCCGGCCAGGTCGATCCGTCGGTATCCGAAGATAGCCGATCGAGCCTCCGCCGGGAGATCCGGGCCGCCCGTTCCGGCCCCGCTCAGTGGTGGTGCTCGGGCGTCCCAGGCGCGTGGGTGTGCCCCTCCTCCCCCTCCTCGCCGCCGGCGCCCAGCGCCTCGACCCGCTCGGCGTACGCGTCCGGCGACATCCCCTCCATCTCCCTCAGGAACGCCACGATGGCCCAGACCTCGTCGTCGTCGTGCGTGAGGCCGAAGGCCGGCATCCCGGCCAGCCGGATACCGTGCTTCGTGATGCGGAACAGCTCCGCGTCGCTCCACTCGTCGAGCTCGTCGGCCAGGTCCGGCGGCGTCGGGTTCATCCCCCGTCCGACCTCGTCCCGGTCCAGGCCCGGCGCGCCGTGACACCCGGCGCACATGGCGTCGAAGTGCTCGAGCCCGTGCTCGACGGCCTCCGGGTCGGTCGGGGGGGCGCCGGTGACCGACGCCGCGCGCCGGGCGACGGACCGCTCCGTCAGCGTGCCGAGGGCCCACTGCGTGAGAGCCGAGTGGTCCTGGGTGGCGGACACGTCGTAGGCCCCGGTCAGGATCACGGCCAGTCCCCCCAGGGCGAGCAACGCGAGGGTGACGAGGACGGTCACGAGGACGGTGACGCTCCTGCTCATGCCGGCTCCTGCGCTTCGGGTGAGGCCAGGTCGGACCCCCGCTTCCGCCGCCGGGTGGCCCCGGAGCGGGCTGGCCCGCTCCTCCCGGACCAACCTATCATCCCCCTGCCTCTCCTGCCCGGAGCCCCACCATGACCGAGACCCCGAGACCCCCTCCCCCGTCCTTTCCTCCCAGCCGCGAGGTCCTGGAAGCGGCGCGGCGCTGGCTCGACGAGGGCCGGCGGGTGGCCGTCGCCACCGTCCTGGCCACCTGGGGCTCGTCCCCGAGGCCGACGGGCAGCCAGCTCGCCGTGGACGAGGACCGGAACTTCGTGGGCTCCGTCTCGGGGGGATGCGTCGAGGGCGCCGTCATCGAGGCGTCCATCGGCGTGATGGAGTCCGGCGAGCCGAAGGTGCTCGACTTCGGCGTCGCGGACGAGGACGCCTGGGAGGTGGGCCTGGCCTGCGGCGGATCGGTCCGCATCCGGGTGGAGCCGGTGGCGTGAAGCCGGCGCTGCTGGACGCGCTGCTGGACGCGGTCCGGGAGGAGCGCACCGCCGTCCTGGCCACCGACCTCGCCGACGGGCGCCAGCTCCTGCTCCTGACCGAGGAGGGAGAGGAGGTGGCCGGTGCCCTCGAGCCGACCCCCGCCCTGCGGGAGGCCGCCCGGGAGGCGGCCCGCGCCGATACCTCCCGCACGGTCGAGATCGCCGGCCGCGAGGTCTTCCTGCGGGTGTACAATCCGCGGCTGAGGCTGGTCCTCGTGGGCGCCGTGCACATCGCCCAGCCCCTCGCCCTCATGGCCACCGCCGCCGGCTTCCGCGTGCTCGTGGTGGACCCCCGGCGCGCCTTCGCGACGCCGGAGCGCTTCCCGGGCGTGGCCCTCGTCCTGCGCTGGCCGGAGGAGGCCTTCGCCGAGCTGGTGCCCGATCACCGGACGGCGGTGGTCACCCTGACCCACGACCCGAAGCTCGACGACCCCGCCCTCGAGGCCACGCTGGGCGGGCCCGCGTTCTACGTGGGGGCCCTCGGCAGCCGGCGCACCCACGCCCGGCGCCGGGAGCGGCTGGCCGATCGGGGCGTCGAGACGGCCGAGCTGGACCGCATCCGGGGGCCCGTCGGGCTGGACATCGGCGCCCGCACGCCCGCCGAGATCGCGGTGGCCATCCTCGCCGAGATCATCTCGGCGCTCCGGAGTCCCCGGGCGTGAAGTTCGGGCCCGTCCCCCTCGAAGAGGCCGTCGGACACACGCTGGCCCACGGCCGCGCCGTGGACGGGCGACGGCTGCCGAAGGGAACGGTGCTGGGCCCGGAGGAGATCGAGGCGCTCCGGCGGGCCGACGTGCAGGAGGTCGTGGTCGCGCGCCTCGATCCCGGCGACGTCGGCGAGGACGACGCGGCGGCGGCGATCGCCGGAGCGGCCGCCGGAGCGGGTGTCCGGGTCCGTGAGCCCTTCACGGGTCGGTGCAACCTGCTGGCGCGCGGCGCGGGCGTGGTCCTCGTGGACGAGGAGGTGGTCGACCGGGCCAACCGGGTGGATGAGTCCCTCACCCTGGCCACCCTTCCCCCCTTCGCCCCGGTGGGCGAGGGCCGCCTCATGGCCACCGCCAAGGTGATCCCCATGGCCGTCCCCGGAGCGCTGCTGGAGCGCGTGGTCCGGGTCCTGGGCGAGTCGGACGGGGCGGTTCGCCTGGCGCCCTTCCGGTACGCCCGGGCGGGCCTGGTGCTGACGGAGCTGCCGGGCACCTCCGAGCGGCTCCACCGGAAAGCCGAGGAGGTCGTGGGGCGACGGCTGTCGGCCCTCGGCTCGACCCTCGAGACGGTGCGCCGCTGTCCCCACCGCCCGGACGCGTTGGCCGCGTGCCTGGCGGAGCTGCGGCGAGAGGGCCACACGCTCCTCCTGGTCCTCGGAGCGTCGGCGGTGGTCGACCGGGGCGACGTGGTCCCCGGGGCCGTGGAGGACGCGGGGGGGACCGTCGAGCGGGTGGGGATCCCGGTCGATCCCGGCAACCTCCTGCTCCTGGGCCACCTCGACGACGCGCCGGTCCTGGGCGTGCCAGGGTGCGCGCGCTCGCCCCGCCGCAACGGCTTCGACCAGGTCCTGGAGCGGGTGCTCGCCGGGCTGCCCGTGGATCCCGACGCGCTCTCGCGCATGGGGGTGGGGGGACTCCTGGCCGAGATCCCCTCGCGGCCGCAGCCCCGGGAGGGCCGGGCCCCGGGGCCGGACGCAGGCTCCGCGTCCGGGTCGCCGGGCGCGGCGGCGATCGTGCTCGCGGCCGGGAGCTCCTCACGGATGGGGTCGGTCAACAAGCTCGTGGCCCGCCTCGAAGGGACGCCGCTGGTGGTCCACGCGGTGGAGAACGCCCGCCGGGCGGGGCTCGATCCGGTCGTCGTGGTGACCGGTCACGGGCGGCCCGAGGTCGAGGCCGTCCTGGCCGACGCGGACGTCGAGCTCGTCCACAACCCCGACGCCGGCGAGGGTCTGAGCACGTCGCTGAGGGTGGGCCTTCGCGCCCTCGAGGAACGGGAGCCGGCGGCGGTGGCGGTGTGCCTCGGTGACATGCCCCGGGTGCGGCCCGCGACGCTGAGGGCGCTGGCGGGCGCCCTCGAGGCCGACGCCGGCCCCGGGATCGTCGTTCCCGTCCACCGGCGGAAGCGGGGGAACCCGGTGCTTTGGGCGGCCCGCTACCTCCCCGAGCTGGCCGCGCTCTCCGGGGACGTCGGCGGCCGCGACCTCCTCCGGCGCTTCCCCGACGACGTGCTCGAGGTGGAGGTCGACGACCCCGGTGTACTGGCCGACGTGGACACGCCCCAGGCGCTCGAGGCGCTCCGGGGGGAGGGGGGCGGTTGACCCGGCCGGCCGACCCTTCCACCATCCGGGCCCCTCTCGCCGTCCGGTGAAACCCGCTCCCGACGCATGACGTACGGAGCCGAGCTTCCCGAGCGGCCTCCAAGGGGCCGTGTTCCGGCGGGCTCCGCGGAGCGCCTCGCGCGTGCGAGCGGCCGCGCGACCCGGTCGGGCGGGAGGAGGCAGCAACCGGCAGGTCGGTCCCCACGGGGCCAATCCGATCGATGGAGGGCAGGACCATGAAGAACCGACTCACCCGGCTCGCCGGGACCCCCTGGCGGGTCCGCGTGCCCGAGCCGACCGATTCGCGGGACAAGATCGCCGTGCCGCGGTCCGCGCTGGACGAGACCGTGCCCATCACCGTCCTCGTCGAGGTGACGGGAGGGCGCAGCTCCACCGCGTCGGCCATGCGGGCGGCCCGGGTGCAGCACGAGCTCGAGGAGGTCGGGGCCACGGCCGAGACCGTCCACCTGGTGGGCGAGCACGCCACGCTGGAGGCCCGGGCCGACCGGCGGCAGATGGAGCACGCGGCCCGGCACCCCTTCGTCCGGCGGATCAGCCTCTCGTAGTCCCGGGGCTTCGGCCCCGACCCCCGACGTCTCGACCGCCCGGCGCCTCGGCCGCCGCCCCGAAGGTACCGTCTCGATGTCCGAAGGAACGCGAGGAGGGGGTGAATCCAGGGCCATTAATAGATCTGATTGATTATTCTCCAAGAAACATCGAATTGGCTCTATGTCCGGCGGGGTCCTATCGTGGGGACCGTCCGCGAGAGCCACCCGCACGAGGGAGCCGAGCCCGTGAATCGACGATCCTCACGCGTCCCCGACGTCGTAGCGCCCGTCCTCGTCGCCATCCTCCTGCTCCCGGGCCCCGCCCCGTCCCCGGCGGCGGCCCAGGGGACCACCGGCACGCGGGCCGCGTCCTCCGGCGAGGCCGCCTTCCTCTTCGCGTACCGGGCGCGGCCCGGCATGCGGGACGCGTTCGACGAGGGGTACCGCCGACACCTGGAGTGGCACGCCGAGCACGCGGATCCCTTCGTCTGGTACGGCTGGGACGTGGTCACGGGGCCCGACGTGGGGCTCTTCGTGGACGGGACCTTCGGGCCAAGCCCGGAAGAGTTCGACCGGCGGGTCGCGCCGGTCGAGGACGCGGCGGACTTCGCCGCGACCGCCGGCTCCTTCGCCGAGCCGCTCTGGCGGCGGATCTATCGGGTGCGGTCCGACCTGGGGACCACGCGCTACCTCGAGGAGCGCGAGCCGACGCGCTTCACGCGGTCGATCCGGTACGAGGTCCGGCCCGGATCCAGGGACGCCTTCGAGGAGCTGCTGGGGGTGCTGGCGGACCGGGCGCGGGCGGCCGGCGCCACGGACTCCGGGCCCGCGTGGTCGACGTACGAGCTCCTGGACGGCGGGGACGGACCGGGCTACCTGCTGCTCGTCCCGGCCAACGGCATCGCCTCGGTGGGGGCCGGCGGGCCCGTGGGGTGGCTGGAGCGTATGGCCGCGGGCGACGCCCGGCGCGTCAGGGACACCCTGGGGGAGGCGGTGGTCCGTGCGTCCAGCGCGCTCTGGGTCCTCCGGTCGGACCTCACGCTGATTCCCGCCGAGACCGGGCCGCACCGGTG
>JASFUL010000276.1:0-7214 GCA_050050315.1 Gemmatimonadota bacterium | reverse complement strand
GGTCCCGCGAAGAGAACGTGCTCCCAGCGCCCGTCCGCCCCCAGATTCTCCGCCACGGTCAGCCGGGGACGCCCGTCCGCCGGCTCGCTGATCACGCCCCCGAGGTAGTTCTCCTGGCCGACCTCTCCGCCGGGAAGGATCGCGAGGACGAAGAACTTGCTCTTGAACGCCGCCCACAGGAAGGGGCCGTCGTGGACCTGCCGCTCCTCGATGCTCCGCAGATTGTGGGCGTCGACGCCCTCCTCGACGTGGTTGCCCACCCAGGCCATCACCGTGGCCTCCGCCGTCGAGTCCGCCTCGTTGAAGGCGATCCCCGAACCGAGCTCGGTCAGCACCACCCCCCGATCCACGCCGTCGACCGCGCCTTCGACGTCGATCTGATACGAGGACGGATCGAAGGTGTAGACCAACTCCACGGAGAATCCGCTGGTGGGATGATGGTACGCGAACCTCAGCTCTTCCGCCGGCCCTCCCTCTTCGAGACGCAGGCCGTCCGCCGGACTGACCTCGAAGGGGAGCCTCCGGAGGTCGACCGTGTCACCGTTCACCAGAAGGCGGGTCCCCATCGCCCCGTCGCTGGCCCCGGGGATGAGCTGGACGGGCCCGTCCCGGCGGAGCGAGGCGAACTGGAGGAGCTCTCCGGACACCATGCGGGCGCCGTAGCTGCTGAACTCGAAGCGGTAGAGAGGCCCCTCCACCACCGTCCTCTCCTCGGGCGGCGCCTCGGGTCCGGGACCCGCCGACTCCTCCTGGGCCGGACCCTCGAGCCCGCCCGGCAGCGTCGGTTCGGCGGCGCCGGCCCCACCGGCCACCTCGGATGCCGGTGCCCCCGTGTCGCCGACCGTCGGGCCCGCGGGGACCGCGGGCTCGCTCGAGTCCCCGGGCTGCACGGCCCCCGCCGGGGCCGCCTCACCCGTCACCTGCACCGTGTCCGGGGAAGTCACGGGCTCCTGCTCGACGGGAGGGAACAGGACGTTGGTCCCCACCAGGACCAGGAGCATCAGGCCGATGGCCAGGAGGAAGCGGACTTCGGTATTCATCTATGCATCTTCCGAGGGTCGTGTCGGATCGTTCTGCGTGTCTTCCCCGCCGGACTGCGGCGAGGGGCCGGAGCCCCCGGTCACGGGTGGAACTGGGTCGTACCCCGAGCCGCCCCACGGGTGGCATCGCCCGATGCGGCGTACCGCCATCCACCCCCCCCTCAGCCCGCCGTGGCGTCGGACGGCCTCCAACGCGTACTGCGAGCACGTGGGATGGTAGCGACACGCGGCGGGGGTCCACGGCGAGATCGCCACCTGGTAGAATCGGATCAGCACGATGAGCGCGGTCCGGAACACAGCTCCTCCGTCACCCCGACCAGCTCGTCCTCGAGAACCCCGTACGGAGCGTCGTACGCTTCCCTTCGCGCCCTCACCAGGACGTCAAGGGACCGACCGGCCTCCCAGAGCCGCGGCAGCACCTGGCTCCGCCCGATGTGACGGAGCCGTCGTCGCAGCCGGTTCCGCTCCACGATCTCGCGGCGGTGCTTCGGTACCACCATCCCCCAGCGCGGACGCGCGACGGGGGAAGCGGCGAAGAAGACGTCCAGATGGCCCGTCCTCCTGCGCTTCCCCCGTCTGAAGAGTTCGCGGATTTCATTCGTGCCCCGGATCCGCGCCGCTCGGGGCAGCCTGAAGCCCTCGGGGGCACCGCGGGGGCGGTCCCCGTTCAAGACCCCCTACCGCTTTCCGCCGACCTTGACGGACAGGCGCTTGCGACCCTTCCGCCGCCGGCGGTTCAGGGTCTTCCGCCCTCCCTTCTTCTTCATGCGGGCGCGAAACCCGTGCTTGTTCTTCCGCTTGCGGTTGCGCGGCCTGTACGTCGGCTTCATGAGACTGCCACCCTGCGTGGTATTCGCCTGAAATCGAGCTTTGAAACATATCTCCGTGGCCGTGAGCCGGTCAACGGCCCCGCCCACTGTGATTGACTTTTCCACATGGGCCGTCCATCTTCGGTCCCCCCTCGGAGGCCCGCCGTCCGGGGGGTCTCCTTACACATCGCTCCCGGATGCCCACCGCCTCCCGACGCCGGGGGCGGCCGGACCGTCCGCTCCACCCGGAGAAGCCGGCCCTTCGATGGAGCTAACCGCCTCCGACCTCTGGTCCCGGATCCTGGAGTCGGCGAGGACCAGCCTTCCGGAGCAGAGCTTCCGGACGTGGCTGTCGGGCACCCGGGCCGTGGCGCTTGCCGAAGGGGAGCTCGTGGTGGAAGCGCCGAGCGAGTTCCACCTCGAATGGCTCGAGGACAAGTACGCCCCCATGCTGACCGAGGTGGCGGAGCGGACCCTCGGACGACCCATCCGGCTGACCTTCCAGGCCGGCGCCGGCGCGGAGCCGGTCCCCACGGTCGAGCTACGCTCCCCCGACGACCGCGCCTCCGTCGGACCCTCGCGTCGGCCGCCGGGCGGTGGCTCGCGGGCCGGGCCCGGTGGGGGGCCGAGAGAGCCGGCGCCCAAGTCCCGTGCCGAGCGGAACCGGGCGTCCCCCGGTCCATCCGTCGGACGCGCTCGGCCGGGCATCAACGAGCGCTACACCTTCGAGCGATTCGTGGTGGGCAACAACAACCAGCTGGCTTCCGCCGCCTGTCACGCCGTCGCCGAGAAGCCCGCCCGGGCCTACAACCCCCTCTTCCTCTACGGAGGGGTCGGGCTGGGCAAGACCCACCTGATGCACGCCATCGGGAACCAGATCCTCGCCGCCGACCTCGAGAAGCACATCGTCTACGTCTCGAGCGAGCAGTTCACCAACGAGCTCGTGACGTCGATCCAGGAAGGGACGATGGGGGAGTTCCGTCGCAGGTACCGCCGGATGGACCTGCTGCTCGTGGACGATATCCACTTCCTCGAAGGCAAGGAGCGCACCCAGGAGGAGTTCTTCCACACCTTCAATGCCCTGTACGACGCGCACCGACAGATCGTCCTCACGAGCGACCGCCCACCCAAGGAGATCCCAGGACTGGAAGACCGACTCGTCAGCCGGTTCGAATGGGGCCTGGTGGCCGACATCAAGCCACCGGACTACGAGACGCGCGTGGCCATCCTCCGGAAGAAGGCTTCCGACGACAACCTCACGCTGGACGACGAGGTGATCGACTTCATCGCGCGCTCGTGCACGGCTTCGGTCCGGGAGCTCGAGGGCGCGATCATCAAGCTGCTGGCCTACTCCTCCCTGAAGAACCAGGAGGTGACGGTGGGCCTGGCCCGCACCGCGCTCTCGAGCATGCTGGGGGACGGCCACGACGAGCGTGGATCCCGTCGGGAGCGGCTCACACCCGAGAGGATCCGGGAGGTCGTGGCCCGCCGGTGGAACGTGAAGCCGGCCGCCCTCGAGTCGAAGCGCCGCACCCGGGACCTCACCGTCCCGCGACAGGTGGCCATGTACCTGATCAAGGAGATCCTCGACACGTCCCTCGTCCGGATCGGCGATTCGTACGGAGGACGGGATCACTCGACCGTCATCCACTCCATCCGGAAGGTCGAGGAGACCATGGAGGAGGACGAGCGGTTCCGCCGGGAGGTCGAGGGCGCCCGTTCCGAGCTCACGGAAGAGGTGTGAACATCGTGGAAAGGGCTCTCGAAGAGGGCACGTTCTCCACACGGCGGAACGGACGTCCCGATTCGTCCACGGCGCCCCGACCGGGTTTCCACGTCCGGTCCACGTGCCCACGGCGGCCCGGGTCCCGCCCCACGCCTGGTCGAAAGCGCCGTGAAGAGGCGTGTTTCCACACTTCCACAGCCCCTACTACTACGACGATTCTTCTATTTCTCTGAAGAGAGATAACCGTTACCCTGTGGGCACCGTGGAAAACGTGCTTCCCCGGTCACCCGACCCAGCGGAGTGGAGGCTCCATGAAGTTCACCATCACCCGGCAGAACCTTCACAACGGTCTCGCGGCCGTTTCGGCCAGCATCCCCACGAAGACGACGTTGCCCGTCCTCTCGAACATCCTCTTCGAGACGGACGACGACGCGGTGTGGATGAGCGGGACCGACCTGGACGTGGCCGTCCGCGTGAAGGTACCCGCCGACGTGGCGGAGCCGGGCAATCTGACGGCGCCGGGCAAGAAGCTCCAGGAGATTACCCGTGAGCTTCCCGACGAACTCGTGGAGGTCTCCACCCGGGGCGACCAGATCGAGCTACGCTGCGGCCGAAGCCACTTCAAGCTGAACGGCCTTCCCGCCGACGAGTTCCCGGCGCTCCCGTCGGTGGACTTCGAGGAGGGGTGGAGCGCCCGGGGGTCGGACCTGCAGAACCTCATCCAGCACACCTCGTTCGCCGTCTCCACGGAGGAGAGCCGGCCGATCCTGAACGGGGTCCTGTGGGAGCTCCGGGACGGGTCCATGCGGATGGTCGCGACCAACGGGCATCGTCTGGCCCGGATGTCGGTCCCGGCGGGCGCGTCGTCGGCTCCGAGCACCGACTTCATCGTGCCTCCGGCCGCGCTGCAGCAGGTGCAACGCCTGTTCAAGGGCGAGGACGAGCTCAACGTGGCGCGCAGCGGCAACCACCTCGGCTTCCGCTCGGGTGGAAACGAGGTCTACACGCGCCTCATCGAGGGGTCGTATCCCAACTACGAGCAGGTCATCCCCAAGGACAACGACAAGACCGCCATCGTCGAGAAGCGCGCGCTGGAGTCGGCCGTCCGCCGGATGGCCGTCGTGGCCAGCGATCAGACCCACCGGATCCGCCTGTCGTTCGAGACCGATCGGGTCCATCTGAACGTCCTCACTCCGGACCTCGGCGAGGGGCACGACGAGCTCGAGCTGTCCTTCGACGGAGAGCCCCTGGAGATCGGCTTCAACGCCAACTACCTCCTCGAGGTGCTGCGCTACATGCCCACCGAGGAGGTGAAGATGACGTTCAAGGCACCCGAGCGTGCGGCGACGCTGGAGCCCAGCGGGGGCGACGACGGGGTGGATTACCTCTGCCTGGTGATGCCGCTCCGTCTGCTCGACTGACGAGGCGCCCCGCCGCCTCGGCGGGTGGGGTGCCGGAAGGCCCCCTCAGCGACGGCTCCACCACAGCAGGAGCCCGGCGACGAGGCCGAACGCCGCGCCGGCCCACCCGGACACGAAGGCCCCGGCTCCCGTGGCCAGGGGGATCACCACCCACGCGGGCACCCTGAGCCGGTCCCGGACCTCGCCACCGTGGGAACGTTTCTCGCCTACCGCCCCGCGTCGCCGACGTCTCCGCCCGTCCCTCGACTCCTCTCCAGCGCCGTCGGCGGGGTCCGCACCGTCCGCCCGACGCGCCGTCAAGCGCCCGGTCCAGGCTCGTCACCTGAGCGCTCCCGGGCCGCGGCCAGGAGCTCGGGTCCCGTGAACACGGCGAGCAGCGGGTAGCCAGCGGATTCGATCCGCTGCCGCCCCCCCTCCTCCCGGTCGACGACGGTGAGCACGCCCACCACTTCGGCGCCGTGGCGCTCGAGAGCCTCGATCGCCTGCAGCGTGCTGCCCCCGGTGGTCATCGAGTCCTCGATGGCCACCACCCGCGCTCCCGCCGGAAGGCCTCCCTCCACCTGTTGTCCCGTGCCGTGCCCCTTCGGTTGCTTCCGCACCGAGAAGGCGTCCAGGGGCTCGCCCTCGATCCAGGAAGCGTGGGCGATGGCGTACGAGACGGGATCGGCGCCCATGGTGAGGCCACCCACGTGGCTGAAGGTCCACCCGCTTTCCGAAACGGCCCGCCGACATACCTTTCCTGTCAGGAACTGCCCTTCGGCGGTCATGGTGGTGCGGCGGGCGTCGACGTAGTAGGACGAACGCGCGCCGCTGGCGAGTGTAAAATCGCCGAGACGCACGGAGCGCTCGACGAGCAGCTCCCTGAGGCGGGTGCGATGGTCCATGCGGATCGGGCTCCGGTAGCCGGGGGTCTCGTCTGGACCGTGAAGACTCCGGGGGGGACCCCGACCCGTCAAGGATCCGCTCGCGGCGTTCCGAATCGAGTACCCTTGCAGGGTCATGCCAGGCCGACCGTGAAACCCGGAGCGAAGCACACCGCAGGTGCCGTCGCCGCGGCCCTGCTCGCGGCCGCGGCCCTGGCCGCTTGTGGAGGGGAAGGGGGCCCGGGGCTCGAGGGCCTCCGCTTCGGACAGATCGGAGAAGTCAGACTCCGCCTGGAGGTGCCCCGGGAGCGGGGCCTGGGGCTGCTGGAGCAGGAGCTCCTGTGGAGCTCCACCGGCCCCTTCCGCTTCGAGGAGGCCATCTACTACGAAGGAGAGCTCGGGGACCGCACCGTCACCCGCGTCCAGCAGAACCCCGACATGCTGGCGAGGGAGTACGCGTCCTGGATCGTCGAGATCAACGACCGGACCTCGGTCACCCTCTTCGACGGGAGGATCGATCCGACGCTCGACCCCGACTGCGCGGCGCTGCGCATGACCCGCCTCACGCTGTCGATCCGGGACGACGTCCGGAACGAGACGGTGAGCTGGACCCGGTGCGTGAACGGGAACTTCGGCTCGGACGATCTCACGCGCGACGCCCGCCCCGACTCGTCGGCCGCCGCCCGCGTGGTCCAGGCCGCCGTCTTCCTCCGGCCGCCGACGGTGGGCCCCGACTTCACCTCGACCTACCAGGAGACCGTACCCTTCGCCACGATCGACAAGGGCGAGGACACGAACGCCGATCTCGACGAGTCGCGGGTCATCACCGAGCAGAGCGCCTGGGAGCTGTTCTGGGCCGAGCACTCGGGCGGCTCGGGCATCGCTCCGGCGGTGGACTTCGAGAGGGACCTCGTGCTGGTGGGGGCGGTGGGCGTCCGGCAGGAGGCGGGCGACAGCGTGGAGGTGAGGGGCGTGCTTCCCACCGGTCCGGCGACGTTCGTGCGCGTCGTGGAGCGCATCCCGGGCGACTTCTGTTCCCCGGTCTCCCGGACCCACACGCCGTTCCACATCGTCCGGACTCCCCGGGATCCGCTCCCGCTGCCGGTGCAGTTCATCACGCTCGAGCCGGAGCTGGTCCCCTGCGGGATCTGAGCGCGGCCGAGGGTCCGGAGGAGGGCGGGCCATGAGTCTCCGGCGGAGGTTCGCCCTCGTCCTGGCCGCCTTCGCCGTCGCCCTCGCAGCGACCTTCGGATACCTGACCTGGCGCATCTCCTCCGACGCGCTCGAGGCCGAGATGGACCGCAGGCTCGTGGAGATCCCCCGGGCCCTGGTGTCATCCAACGCGTTCGAGGCGG